>JANXWR010000411.1 GCA_025351025.1 Burkholderiales bacterium
CCCTGCGCGCCGATGCCCAGCGCGTTGATCTTGTCGCACAGCTCGATGCGCAGTTCCTCGACCTTGTTCTGCGGGCCGCGAGCCTTCAGCTCGTACATGTCGATGTCGTCCATCAGGCTCTGCTTGGCCAGCAGCATGGCGCGTTCTGCCGTGCCGCCGATGCCGATGCCGAGCATCCCGGGCGGACACCAGCCGGCGCCCATGGTCGGCACCGTCTTCAGGACCCAGTCGACGAGGCTGTCGCTCGGATTCATCATCACGAAGTTCGACTTGTTCTCGCTGCCGCCGCCCTTGGCAGCGACGATGACATCGACCGTGGCCCCCGGGACCAGCGTCATGTGGACGACCGCCGGCGTGTTGTCCTTCGTGTTCTTGCGCTCGAAGTGCGGGTCGCCGACGATCGAGGCGCGCAGCGGGTTGTCGACGTCGAGGTAGCCCTTGCGCACGCCGTCGTTGACCGCGTCCTCGACGCTGCCGTCGAAGCCCTCGAAGCGCACGTCCATGCCGATCTTCAGGAAGACGTTGACGATGCCGGTGTCCTGGCAGATCGGCCGGTGGCCCTCGGCGCACATCTTCGAGTTGGTGAGGATCTGCGCGATCGCGTCCTTCGCCGCCGGGCCCTGCTCGATCTCATAGGCCTTGGCCAGGTGGGCGATGTAGTCGGGCGGGTGGTAGTAGCTGATGTACTGCAGCGCGCCGGCGATGCTGTCGACGAAATCGGCGTGGCGGATGGTCGTGGTCATGATCGCTTTCTCAGACACCGTCTTCGCGCGGATGGCGGCGATGCCCGCCGTCCTGCGACAGGTTGAGCAGCCGGTCGGTGTAGGCGATGGCGATCGCCGAGAGCAGGAAGGCGATGTGGATGATGGTCTGCCACATCAGCACCTGCGGTGGCGTGTTCTCGGCGTTGATGAAGGTCTTGAGCAGATGGATCGAGCTGATGCCGATGATGGCCGTGCCGAGCTTGACCTTGAGCACCGAGGCGTTGACGTGCGAGAGCCATTCCGGCTCGTCGGGGTGGCCTTCGAGCTCGAGGCGGCTGACGAAGGTCTCGTAGCCGCCGACGATCACCATGATCAGCAGATTCGAGATCATCACCACGTCGATCAGGCCGAGCACGGCCAGCATGATCACGGTCTCGGTCAGGCGCGGCGTGGCGGCAACGCCGTCGAACTTGGGAAACTCGTAGCCGATGCTTTCTACCAGGGTCGCCAGCGCGGTGCTGCTGCCCAGTGCGGCTTCGATGAGGTGGATCAACTCGACCCAGAAGTGGTAGACGTAGACGCACTGCGCCAGGATCAGCCCGAGGTAGAGCGGCAGCTGCAGCCACCGGCTCATGAAGATGAATCTCGGCAGGGGCCGCAGCGTCCGGCGGGGCGAGCCGGGCAGGCCCGGAGAGACGTGCGGGAGGGTCATCGGATCCTTGGGTTTGCGTGCCGACAAATTGTAGGGGTCCGACATGAGGTAAAAGGGCGCGAATCACAGCCAGGAGACATCCCATGAGTACCGCCCACGTCTACGAGCCGTCCGAGCGCGCGGCGAAGAACGCCTGGGTCTCCGGAATGGACGCCTACTGGAGGCTCTGCGCCGAGGCCGAGCGCGATCACGAGGCCTACTGGGCGCGCCTGGCGCGCGAGCTTCTGAGCTGGCACACGCCGTTCACGAAGGTGCTCAACGCCGAGCAGGCGCCGTTCTTCAAGTGGTTCGAGGACGGCACGCTCAACGCCTCGTACAACTGCCACGACCGGCACGTCGAGGCCCGCCTCGGCGACAAGACGGCGATCGTCTTCGAGGCCGACGACGGCGCGGTGGCGCGTGTCACCTACAAGGAACTGCTCGAGCGCACCTGCCGCCTGGCCAACGCCATGAAGGCGCGCGGCATCGTCAAGGGCGACCGCATCGTCATCTACATGCCGATGTCGGTCGAGGGCGTCGTCGCGATGCAGGCCTGCGCCCGCATCGGCGCGATCCACTCGGTGGTGTTTGGCGGCTTTTCGGCGCAGAGCCTGCGCGACCGCATCGCCGACACCGGCGCGGTGCTCGTCGTCACCGCCGACGAGCAGATGCGCGGTGGCAAGGCGCTGCCGCTGAAGGCGATCGTCGACGAGGCGCTCTCCGGACCCGGCCACGCCGTGCGCGACGTCTTCGTCTACAGGCGCACCGGCGGCGCGGTCGCCTTCGAGGCGCCGCGCGACAAGTGG
>JANXWR010000492.1 GCA_025351025.1 Burkholderiales bacterium
CTTGAAGCTCGTCTCGACCTGGGTCTACTTCCTCGTCTTCTTCTGCCTGTCGCTGCTCTGGATCGCCGCCGCCGGCGGCCTCTTCAAGGACGCCAACATCTCGTTCGGCAGCGGCAAAGTGGCGGTGAATTCGCCGTTCGCGCTGGCCCAGACGGTGGCCGTGCTCGGCATGTTCGGCATCACCGTCATGGCGGCGATCATGGGCCGCGCCGTGCAGCAGGACGTCGAGTACCGGACGCAGGGCTTCTTCTTCACCGCGCCGATCGGCAAGATCGAATATCTCGGCGGCCGTTTCGTCGGCGCGCTCGGCGCGCTGCTCGTCGTCTTCGCCAGCCTGGGCCTCGGCGCCTTCGTCGCCACGCTGCTGCCGGGCATGGACGCCGAGCGGCTCGGTCCCAACCGCTGGGCCGCCTACCTGCTGCCCTACGCGACCGTGCTGGTGCCGAATGCCCTGCTCATCGGCGCCCTCTTCTTCGGCCTCGCCGCGACGACGAAGAAGATGCTGCCGGTCTACATCGGCAGCGTGCTGCTCCTGATCGGCTGGCTGATCGCGGTCCAGCTGGTGCGCGACGTCGACAACCGAAGCCTCGCCGCGCTCGTCGATCCCTTCGCCAGCCGCGCCGTCAGCACGCTCACCGAGTACTGGACGATCTCCGAGCGCAACACGCGGCTGATTCCGCTCGAGGGCATCCTGCTCTGGAACCGGCTGCTCTGGCTCGGCATCGCCGCCGTCGTGGCGGGCCTGTGCTTCTGGCGCTTCTCGTTCGCCGAGGCGGCCGGCGCCAAGCCCGGCAAGCGCGACAAAAAAGTGGCTGACCCGGCCGACACGACGCCGTTCCCGTCGTCGGCGCGCCTTGCACCGCGCACGGCCATTGCCGACGTGCCGGCCCCTGCCTGGCGTCTGGTGCCGCACCGCGCCTGGCTCGAATTCCGCGAGACGACGAAGAACATCTACTTCGGCGTTCTCGTCCTCGCCGGCCTGCTCTTCCTGGTCTTCGCGAGCACGACTGTCGGCGACATCTTCGGCACCAGCACCTGGCCGGTGACTTTCCAGATAACCGGGCTGGTGTCGGGCAGCTTTGCCGCGTTCATGCTCATCATCATCGCCTTCTACGCCGGCGAGCTGGTCTGGCGCGAGCGCGACAACCGGCTCGACCAGATCAGCGACGCCCTGCCGACGCCGACCTGGCTGCCGCTCGTCAGCAAGCTGATTGCGCTGATGCTGGTGCCGGCCGTGCTGCAGGCGCTCCTCATGCTCTTCGGCATGGCGATCCAGGCGGCCAAGGGCTACACGCGCTTCGAGCCCTGGCTCTACTTCCAGGACCTGTTCACGATCGACCTCGTCAACTACTGGCTGATCTGCGCACTGGCGATCGCCGTGCACTCGATCGTCGACAACAAGTACGTCGGCCACTTCGTCATCGTCGTCTACTACGTGCTGCTCTTGTTCGCGAGCCAGCTCGGGCTCGAGCACAACCTCTACAAGTTCGGCAACGTGCCGGCCGCGGTGTACTCCGACATGAACGGCTACGGCCACTTCCTGCCGCGGGTGCGCGCATTCCAGGCCTATTGGGGCGCCGCCTCGGTGCTGCTGCTGGTGGCGGCGTTCCTGTTCTGGACGCGCGGCACGGCCAGCTCCTGGCGCGAGCGGCTGCACGCGGCGCGCGACCGCGTCAGCGCGCCGACGCTCGGGCTGGCCGCGGCGTCGGCACTGGCCTTCGTCGGCCTCGGCGGCTTCATCTTCTACAACACCAACGTCCTCAATCGCTACGAGACGACGCACGACCGGCAGGCCCGCCAGGTCGCGTACGAGAAGCGCTACAAGGCGAGCGCCGCCGAGCCGCAGCCGAAGATCACCGCCGTCACGCTCGACGTCGACCTCTTTCCACGCGAGCAGCGCGTTCGCATGCGCGGCCGGTACGCGCTCGAGAACAAGAGCGGCAAGCCGGTGACAACGCTGCGGCTCGCCCTCGTGGAAGGGCGCGACCTCACGATCCGCCAGCTCGAGCTCGGCGTTCCGGCCCGTCTCGCCGAAGACGATCTGCCCCTCGGCGTGCGCACCTATGCGCTGGCAGCGCCGCTCGCGCCCGGCGCGACGACGACGCTGGCGTTCGACCTCGAGCTGCCGACGCACGGCTTCATGAACGAGGGCTCCAACACCGCCGTCGTCTACAACGGCACTTTCATCAACGGGCGCCTGGTGCTGCCGATGCTCGGCTACCAGGAGCAAGCCGAACTCGAGCGCGACCAGGACCGGAAGAAGTTCGGCCTCGCGCCGAAGGAGCGCGCGCGCGACCGCGACGATCCAGCCGGTCTGCAGGTCAACGGCCTCGAAGCCGACGCCGACTTCATAGCCTACGAAGCGACGGTCTCGACCGAAGCCGACCAGATCGCGATCTCGCCGGGCTACCTGCAGCGCGAGTGGACCACACGCGGCCGGCGCTACTTCCACTACAAGATGGACGCGCCCATCCTCAACTTCTACGCCTTCCAGTCGGCCCGCTACGCGGTGAAGAAGGACGCCTGGCACGGCCCGGCCGGCGACGTCGCGATCGAGATCTATTACCAGCCTGGCCACGAGTTCGACCTCGACTCGATGGACGCCTCGGTGAAGGACTCGCTCGCCTACTACAGCGCCAATTTCGGGCCCTACCAGTACCGGCAGTTCCGCATCGTCGAGTTCCCGCGCTACGAGGTCTTCGCCCAGTCGTTCCCGAACACGATCCCGTTCTCGGAAGCGATCGGCTTCATCGCCCGGGTTCGTCCCGACGACCCGAAGGACATCGACTACCCCTACTACGTCACCGCGCACGCGGCGGCACACCAGTGGTGGGCGCACCAGGTGATCGGCGGCGACGTGCAAGGCAGCTCGATGATCGTCGAGTCGATGGCGCAGTACTCGGCGCTGATGGTGATGAAGCAGAAGTTCGGTGCCGCCAAGATGCGCCGCTTCCTGAGCTACGAGCTGAACCGTTACCTCACCGGCCGCGCCTTCGAGCAGAAGAAGGAGCTGCCGCTTTCGCGCGTCGAGAACCAGCAGTACATCCACTATGCCAAGGGCAGCCTGGTCTTCTACGCGCTGCAGGACTACATCGGCGAGGACAAGCTCAACCAGGCGGTGCGCGCCTTCCGCGACGCGCACGCCTTCAAGGGGCCGCCCTATCCGAGCAGCGAGGAGCTTGTGACGCGCATCCGCGAGGTGACGCCGCCCGAGCTGCAGTACCTGATCGACGACCTGTTCGAGAAGATCGTCGTCTACGACAACCGCGCCGTCTCGGCGACGATGAAGCAGCTGTCCGGCGGCAAGTGGGAAGTGACGATGAAGGTGATGGCCAAGAAGCGCGTCGCCGATGCCCTGGGCAAGGAAAGCGACGTGCCGCTCGACGACCTGATCGACATCGGCGTCATCGACGCGAACGGCGACGCCATCACCGTCGAGAAGAAGCGCATCAAGGGCGAGGAAGCGACTTTCACGATGACCGTCGACAAGCGCCCGGTCAAGGCCGGCATCGATCCGCTGAACAAGCTGATCGACCGGCGGCCGAGCGACAACACGGTGGTCGTCACGCCCGGATAGGCAGCAACCATCGCTCGCGCCTCGCCCGGCGCGGGGCCAAGCCTCTATGATGCGGCGAGAGCCAATCACTATGAACGCCGACCTGCACTGCCATTCGTCCGTCTCCGACGGCACGCTCGAGCCCGAGGCCGTCGCGGCACGGGCCAAGGCGAACGGCGTCGAGCTCTGGGCGCTGACCGACCACGACGAGGTGGGCGGCCAGCAGCGCGCGCGTGCCGCGGCGCAGGCGCTCGGCCTGCCCTACCTCACCGGCACCGAGATCTCGGTCACCTTCGCCGGTGTCACGGTGCACATCGTCGGGCTCGGCTTCGATGCGAGCGACGCGCGGCTGACGCGCGGCCTGGCGGCGACGCGCGGCGGCCGCGAGGCACGCGCCCGCGAGATGTCGGACGAGTTGGCCAAGGTCGGCATCGTCGGCGCCTATGAAGGCGCGCTGCCCTTCGTCGGCAATCCCGACCTCATCTCGCGCACGCACTTCGCGCGCCACCTCGTCGAAAGCGGCGTCTGCAGCGACACCCAGGAAGTGTTCCGGCGCTTCCTGGTCGAAGGCAAACCCGGCTTCGTTCCGCACCGCTGGGCGACGCTGCGCGACGCCGTGACCTGGATCGGCGACGCCGGCGGCATCGCCGTGGTCGCCCATCCGGCCCGCTACAAGTTCACGCCGACCGAGGAGTACGCCCTCTTCACCGAGTTCAAGGCGCTCGGCGGCCGCGGCGTCGAGGTGGTGACCGGCGCGCACAGCGCCGCCGACGCCTTGCGCTACGCCGACACGGCACGCGAGTTCGACCTGCTCGCTTCGCGCGGCAGCGACTTCCACAGCCCCGAGGAAAGCCGCATCGATCTCGGCACCCTGCCACCGCTGCCCGGCGGGCTGACTCCCGTCTGGGAGGCCCTCACCTCGCAAATCCTCGCGCCCGGCTGAGACCGCTCGCGCGCCGACAATCGGCGCATGGCCCAGTATTTCGAAGTCCACGCGACGCATCCGCAGCAGCGTCTGCTCAAGCAGGCGGCGCAGATCCTGCACCAGGGCGGCGTCGCCGCGATCCCCACCGACTCGAGTTACGCGCTGGTCTGCCACCTCGACGACAAGGCCGCTGCCGAACAACTGCGCCGGATCCGTGGCGTCGACGACCGGCACCACCTGACCCTCCTCTGTCGCGACCTCTCGGAGCTGGCGAGCTATGCGCGGGTCGACAACAAACAGTACCGGCTGCTCAAGGCGGCGACGCCGGGTCCGTTCACCTTCATCCTCGAGGCGACCAAGGAAGTGCCGCGCCGCGTCTCGCATCCGTCGCGGCGCACGATCGGACTGCGCGTGCCCGACCACCCCGTGACCAGCGCCCTGCTCGATCTGCTCGGCCAGCCGCTGCTCGCGACGACGCTGATCGCCCCCGGCGAAAGCGAGCCGATGAACGATCCGGAGCTGATCCGCGCCCGCTTCGAGAAAGTCGTGCAGGCGATCGTCGACGCCGGCGCCTGCCCGATGCGGCCGACGACGGTGGTCGACCTCAGCGGCGCCGCGCCTGTGCTGGTCCGCGTCGGCCGGGGCGATCCCGCCCTCCTCGGACTGGGCGCCGAAGAAACCGCTTGACTTGCCCTTGACACGCTACTAAAGTGATATCACTCTGACATCGCAGCAAGTCGCCGTCGAGTCGGGGAGTTGTCCTTCAGGAGCATGTCATGACGATGCAATCGGCCGAGGAACGGCCTGCCTCGACGAGCAGTGGATTCGTCTATATCGCCGTCGGTCTCGTCACCTTGCTGGCGGCGATCGGTTTGTTCGCGACGCGACCGATGGGGCCGACCATTCTTCTTCTCGTCGCCGCCGTGCTGGTCGCGATGTGGTGCCTGGGCGGCCTCTACATGCTGCAGCCGAACCAGGCGGCCCTGCTGCTGCTCTTCGGCAGCTACCGCGGCACCGACCGCGAGCGCGGCCTGCGCTGGGCCAACCCGTTCTATGCCAAGACCAAGATCTCGGTGCGAGCGCACAACTTCAACAGCGAAAAGCTCAAAGTCAACGACCTTCGCGGCAACCCGATCGAGATCGCCGCGACAGTGGTCTGGCGCGTCGACGACACGGCGATGGCGAGCTTCGACGTCGAGAACTACGAGGCCTACGTGCTGACGCAGGCCGAGTCGGCGCTGCGCCACCTCGCGCTCAGCTACGCCTACGACAACTTCGAGGAGCCGAGCGCGACAAAGTCGGCCGAGGTCACCCTGCGCTCCGGCACCGAGGAGGTCTCGGCCGCCCTGCGCAACGAGTTGCAGCAGCGCTTCGCGCAGGCCGACATCGTCGTCGTCGACGCCAAGCTCACGCATTTGGCCTACGCACCCGAGATCGCCGGCACGATGCTGCGCCGGCAGCAGGCCGAGGCGGTGATCGCGGCGCGCCAGAAGATCGTCCACGGCGCCGTCAGCATGGTCGAGATGGCCCTGCGCGAACTGTCCGAAAAGAAGGTGGTAAACCTCGACGAGGAGCGGAAGGCCGCGATGGTCTCCAATCTCCTGGTCGTCCTCTGCGGCGAATCCGAGGTCCACCCGGTCGTCAACACCGGCACGCTCTACAACTGAACC
>JANXWR010000434.1 GCA_025351025.1 Burkholderiales bacterium
TCGTCGTGAACGGCGCGCAGCACACAGCCAGGGACCGCCTCGAGCGCGTGCGCTGCGCTTCGGCCGACGACGACAGCGTCGAGCGCCATGCCGGCCATCGTGCCGGCTAGCCCCGGCATGCCGCGGGCGAGCGCCTGCAGCGACTCGAGTTCGAGCATGGCGATGGTGCCGATCGCATGGCCGACAAGCGTGAGCTGCCGCAGCAGGCGCAGTCGCGCAACATCGTGGGGTGCGTAGATGCGCTGCCCGGTCTCCGTCCTTCCTGCCGCGACGACCCCGTAGCGCCGCTCCCAGACCCGCAGCGTGGTCACCGGCAAGCCGGCCAGCCGCGCCGCCGTGCCACTGCGAAGCCGGTGCGGGCGGGCGGGCGATGGGGGTTTGGTCGGCGTTCTGGGCATGGCGGTGCGGTGCGCCAATTGTATCCCAATTGACGAGCTTTTGAAGCGTTTAACCTAAATGGATAGTGTCAAGAACGCTTCAATACCTGTTCGTGTATGGAATACTTGAGGCACAGCACAACAGGAGAAAACTCATGAGGACGACCCGACGTGTCTTTCTGATGACCGTGATCGCCGGCACGGCCGGCTCCGGCGTGACTGCCTTCGCGCAGGCGATGGTCGACGAGAAAAGCCCGCAAGCCGCCGCGCTCGGCTACGTGGCCGACGCGACCAAGGCCGACGTCAAGAGGTATTTGAAGTACGCCGCGGGCCAGATGTGCGCCAACTGCGCGCTGTACCAGGGCAAGGCCACCGACGCAGCTGGCGGCTGCCCGCTGTTCGCCGGCAAGCAGGTTAGCGCCAAGGGCTGGTGCAGCGCCTGGGCCAAAAAGGGTTGAAGCCGCCGTGTGCGACGTGGTCTCGGTGTTCAGGGGCAACAAGGCGGCGCTGGCGAGCAAGGCGTGCGCAGCCTGTGGCCGCCCGATGACTTGGCGCAAGCGGTGGGCCCGAAGCTGGGACGAAGTGAAGTTCTGCTCGGAAGGCTGCCGGAAACGCCCGACGGGCAACGACAAGTCGCCGGCGGCTGTGTTGCGGCCGGATGTGATCGCCAAAAGCACGCCGCCCGTGCGGCACGCGCCAGTGCGTGGCGAGCCCGGCCGCCGGACGCCCGGCTGGTATCGAAAGTGACTTGATGAACGGCTCGACAAGCCGCGTAGCGATGGTGACCGGGGCACGAGGCGGCATCGGTGCCGAGGTGGTTGCGCGGCTGCGCGGCGCCGGGCACCGCGTTGCAGCCGTCGGTCGCCACGCCGCGTCGCTCGCCGCGGTGGCTGCCGATGAGCAGCTCGCGTTCGACGTCACCAGGCCGGAAGGGGCCGCCGCGGCGATCGACGCCTGCCGATCCCGGCTCGGTGCCGCGCCCAGCTTGTTGGCGCATTGTGTCGGCAGCACGCTCGTCTCGCCGCTGCATCGCACCGGTGCGGAACAGTACCGCGAGCTGATGCGCGTCAACCTCGACAGCACCGTGTTCATGCTGCAGGCCTGGGTCGAGGCCATCCGAGGCGCCGGCACCGGCGGTGCGGCGGTGCTGGTGTCCAGTGTGGTGGCGCGCATCGGCGTGGCCAACCACGAGGTCATCGCGGCGGCCAAGGGCGGCGTCGAGGCCCTGGCGCGCAGTGCTGCGGCGACCTACGCACCGATCGGCCTGCGCATCAATGCCGTCGCGCCCGGCATGACCGAGACACCGATGACGGCCGGCATGTTGCGGTTCGACGCCATGCGCGAGGGCGCCGCCAAGCAGTACCCGCTCGGTGGCGTGCAAACCGCGGCGCAGGTTGCCGACGCGATCGCCTGGTTGTTGTCGGACAGCGCATCGCGCATCACCGGGCAGGTGATCCCGGTGGACGGCGGCTTCACCACCGTGCGCCCCTTGGTCAGGTGACCCTTTCATTCCACGCTCAAGGACAACACGATGACGACGACCGCCCCCTCAATGACCCGCCGAACCCTGCTCGGTGGGCTCGCCCTGCCCTGGCTCGCTGCCGGCTGCAGCTCGCCGCTTCCGCTGGTGAAGGCGCCGGCCGCCGACGCCACGGCCGTCGCGCGTCTTCGCGACAGCGCGCAGGCCCACGGCCTCGACGCCTATGCGAAGCTGAACGACATCAACGTCAGCTACAGCGGCGAATGGCGGCCGCTCGTCAACCGCATCCAGCCCGAGGTCGTGGACGCGGGCTTTCGGGGCAGCTCGCAGGAACGGCTCATACCCCGGGCCGGAATCGTCGCGCAGGCCTACACCGGCAGCATGGGTCGAAAGCAGGTGGTGTGGCGGCGTGGCGACCGCAAGCCCGACCGGCAGGGCGAGGTTGCGGTCTGGTTCAATGGCGTGCGCAGCACCGATCCGGCCGCGCAGAACGCCGCGGCGTTGGTGGCCGAGGGCTACGGTCTGTTCCTTCTCGGGCCGTTGTGGCTGGTCGATCGCGGGCTGCCGATGCAGATGGGCAGCACCGAGCGCGTCGACGGTCGCACGTGCGACGTGGTCGATGTATGGCTGTCGCCCGGCCTGGGCCGAGCCGCCAGCGACCGCGTTGCGCTATGCATCGACCGTGGGGACGGTTTCGTGCACCGCGTGCGCTTCACGCTCGAGGGCTTCGCCAACACGCAAGGCGCGGTGGCCGAGGTCGACACTTTCGAGCACGAGCGCCGGTTCGGCATGGTGTGGCCAATGCGTTCGTTCGAACGGATCGTGCATCCCCTTGCGTTGCCGGCGCACGACTGGCGTATCACCGGCCTGGACGTGAACCGCGGGTACGAGACGAACGACGTGACGGAGGGCTCGTTCCAGGGTGCCGCTGCTGCACCTGCAACACCCGTCTAGGCCCGCACGGTCGGACGACGCGGGCTTGACGCAGCGGCATGCGGTGTGATGGCGACCCTCAACTCTCCGATGCTGCTCTCGCCAGAAATGGTCGACCGGGAACGACTGGCTCAGGGAAGCCTAAGCATCGCTGAGCGGCATTACCGTCAGTCGGCGAAGGGGCGAGGAAGTGGGGACCAAGTCACCCGGTTGCACGGTGGCATTGCCTCGAGGTCCCCGCTGAAAGGCGTCTGCCGGGTCGCCTCATGCGGTAATGCGGTCACGGCACTTGCCGAGTGGGGACGCGCGATCCGAAGTCCTCTCGACAATGTCGCCTGCTGGTGCCAAGGGGAGTAAAGCCATGAAGACAGTTCGTCAGCTTGTAGCCTTGCTCTCGTTCGGGGTGTCCTTTGCTGCGCAGGCGCAGGCGCCGGTGGCCAGCGTGCCATCGGTGGACCTGGTTCGCTATGGCGGCAAGTGGTTCGAGATTGCGAGCTTCCCGATGTTCTTTCAGCGCAATTGCATTGCCGACACGACCGCTGAATACGCCCTTGCGGCTGGCGGCGGAATAACCGTGCACAACCGCTGCCGCACAAAATCTGGCTTCGACGAAGCCACAGGCAAGGCCACCGTGGTCGAGGGATCCGGTAACGGTCGACTTAAGTTGTCGTTCTTCTGGCCGTTCACGGCTGACTACTGGATTCTCGGACTGGATCCGGAATACCGATGGGCTGTCGTAGGCAACCCGAACCGCCAGTACCTGTGGGTGCTTTCACGCACGGCACAACTACCGCCCGCGCTGCTGGAAGCCGCCTTGGCGAGCGCCAGCGCGCAAGGGTTCGACTTGTCCCAGCTTCGCTACACCGCGCAGGCCGCAGACAGCGTTCCATAGCTCCCGGCAGTTCTGATGTCGCGGCACCTGACACGTTCACCGCAAGGTGCCGCCGCAATTGCAACTGAATCCCGAGCACGACGAGCAGTGAGCTTGTCCATGCGTCGAGATTCACGCCCGGCGACTGTCGGCATTGCGGAGCCTTCATTGCTGTCATAAATGTCGCTGATGGATCGGCAGTACCAGTTGACTCGAAGAGGCAGCGGGCTTTCGAGACCCGACCCGCCTTGAGCGCAGCGGGAGGGTCAGCATTTCGCTCCATACCTGCCGCTGGTCCCCGCGAGCTCGGGGCGGCTGGATGACCGCTATGTGGCCTGGACCGTTCGTTCAAGGTCGGGCGGCCATTGGCAGCAACCACTGCATAGCAGCCGTTCGGACGCGTCAAGCGAATGACACCAATCGGTCAGCCCGCCACCTGTCCAATGCGAGTGGGCGGCGCCCCAAAGCGGTCGTGCGGCCCTCTTCTTTGGAATAGCCGCGTCGGCAGCTTCGCCTCTGGCGAGGACGAACGGACCGTCGGAAGGAAACTTTCGAACTAACCTTGACCCTTCGCGCCTCAACGTCCGACGATCGGCCTCGAAGGCCTGGGCAGCCCCCAGCGCATGAGGAAACGCCACTGCCGGCGACGCGTTGTCCATGGAAGAGGTAGCATTTCCGGGCACAAACCCGGGCACACGACCGCCCGGACACTTACAAAAGCTAGCCTTGGTGCGGGTTTCGGGACGATCTTCGATTCCGACCCGACCAAGCGGCGACCTCGCCTTCCCGATGACCGAATCCGCCCCCCGCTACCCGACGATCGAAGACACGATCGGTGCGACGCCCATGGTGCGCCTGGTGCGCGTGCCGGGCGCCGGCAACGACGAGCGCGGCAACGTCGTCCTCGGCAAGCTCGAAGGCAACAATCCCGCCGGCTCGGTGAAGGACCGTCCGGCCATCAGCATGGTCCGGCGCGCCGAAGAGCGCGGCACGATCAAGCCGGGCGACACGCTTATCGAGGCGACCTCGGGCAACACCGGCATCGCACTCGCCATGGCGGCGGCGATCCGCGGCTACCGCATGCTGCTCATCATGCCGGAGGACCTTTCGGTCGAGCGGGCGCAGACGATGAAGGCCTTCGGCGCCGAGCTGATCCTGACGCCGCGCTCGGGCGGCATGGAATACGCACGCGACCTCGCCGAGCAGATGCAGAAGGAAGGCAAGGGACGCGTTCTCGACCAGTTCGCCAACGCCGACAACGCGCGCATCCACTACGAGACGACCGGACCAGAGATCTGGAAGGACACCGCGGGCCGCATCACCCACTTCGTGAGCGCGATGGGAACGACCGGCACGATCACCGGCGTGTCGCGCTTCCTGAAGGAGAAGAACCCGGCGGTGCGCATCGTCGGCGCGCA
>JANXWR010000515.1 GCA_025351025.1 Burkholderiales bacterium
GTCTCGCGAACCTTCCTGACATAGGCGCCACGCTTTTCGTGCAGCTCTTCCATCGTCATCTCGGCGGCTGCCGTGCGCAAGGCGTCGACGAACTTGCCTTCGACCAGCTCCTTCAGCTGCTCCGGCTCCATCGTGCGCAGGCCCAGCGTCTGCGCCGCCGCAGCCACCGCTTCCGGCCGCGCCGCGACGCGCACATAGAACTCGGCAATCATGTCGACGCGCATTCGGTCGCGCGTGATCAGCGCCTTGTCGCGGCCGCGTGTCACCTCGAGGCGGAGCGTGTTCATGTTGACCGGGATCACGTCGTGGACGATCGGCAGCACGAAGGCGCCGCCGTCGAGCACGACCTTCTGGCCGCCGAGCCCGGTGCGCACGAACGAGCGCTCCTTCGAGCTGCGCAGGTAGAGCCAGTGAAGCAGCCAGACCGCGATCGCGACGACGATCGCGACGACGATCAGGCCGAGGATGAAGCTGCCGAATTGAGTGCCGGACATGAAAGTCTCCGAAGTGTCAGCCTGAGCGAAGCGAAGGATCTCGCTCCGGCGAGCTCTGAGATCTTTCGCTGCGCTCAGGATGACGAAGTGAGGTAAAGCGCCGAGTCGTCTCGGTCAATGCGATTTCGGCGGGCAGCCGCTCCATCGAGCTGGCGCCGTAGAAGCCGTGGCACGAGGGGCAGTGGCCGAGGATGTATTTGGCGTCTTCGGGCGTGGCGATCGGTCCGCCGTGGCAGAGCACGAATACGTCGGCACGCACCTGCTTCGCGGCGGCGGCACGCGCCTCGATCAACGGTACGCAATCGGCGAGCGTCAGCGCCGTACCGGCGCCGATCGCGCCGCCGGTCGTCAGGCCCATGTGGCAGACGACGAAGTCGGCGCCGGCCTGGGTCATCGCCGTTGCCTCGGCTTCGTTGAACACATAGGGCGTGGTCAGCAGGTCGAGCGCATGGGCGCGCGCGATCATCTCGACCTCGAGGCCGAAGCCCATCCCCGTTTCCTCGAGGTTGGCGCGGAAGCTGCCGTCGATCAGACCCACGGACGGAAAGTTCTGCACGCCGGAAAAGCCGAGGTCGATGAGGCGCTGGAGGAACTCGTCGGCGATCATGAACGGGTCGGTGCCGTTCACGCCGGCCAGCACGGGTGTGTGTTTGACGACGGGCAGCACCTCGTGTGCCATCTCGCAGACGATCTCGTTGGCATTGCCGTAAGCGAGCAGCCCGGCCAGCGAGCCGCGTCCGGCCATGCGGTAGCGCCCCGAGTTGTAGATGACGATGAGGTCGATGCCGCCGGCCTCTTCGCACTTGGCTGAAAGCCCGGTGCCCGCACCGCCGCCGATCAGCGGCCGGCCGGCGGCGATCTTGGCGCGAAAGCGTTCAAGGAGGATCTGTCGGGCGATGCGAGGCATGGCGAAACTCGAAAGACCCTCACCCCAACCCTCTCCCGCGGGCGCGGGAGAGGGAAGAAGTAGCGGCGACTTCGCGCCAGGCGGCGACCAGGGCAGCGGCGAAGGCGTCGTCGTTGATGTGCATCGGCAGGCGTACGAGCTTTCGATCCGCCCCGGGGCGGAAGCGCTCTTCGAGCGACGCGAAGAGCGCCCGATCGGCCTCGAGGTCGTGAAAGGGCTGGCCCGGCCTGTCGATCGCCGAAACGCCGCCTTCGGGGATGAGAAAGCGCACCGGGCCGGCCATCGCGTTGAGCTTGTCGGCGAGGAAGACGCCGATGGCGCGGCACTCGTCGACGGTGGTGCGCATCAGCGTCACGGTCGGGTTGTGGCGATAGAGCTTCCTGCCCTTGAAGCGCTCTGGCACGGTGTCCCAGGCGCCGAAATTGATCATGTCGAGCGCGCCGCACGAGCCGACGTAGGGCAGCGGGTGGCGCGCGAAGACGTCGAGCCGGGTCGGCCCGGCCGAGAGCACGCCGCCGCCGATCTCGTCGGCGATCTCGGTGGTCGAGACATCGATCGCGCCGGCAAGCAGGCCCGAGTCGGCGAGCTTTTCCATCGACTGGCCACCGACGCCGGTGGCGTGGAAGACCAGGCAGTCGTAGTCGTCGCCGAGCTGCTTGACGACCGCCTGCACGCAGGGCGTGGTGACGCCGAACATCGTCAGCCCGAGCGCGGGCTTGGTGTCGGCCGAGACCGCCGGCGGGTGCGCGATCATCCCGGCCAGCGCGTGCGCCGCATTCGCCAGCACCTGCTCGCTGATGCGGTGGATGCCCTGCACGTCGGTCACCGAATACATCATGCAGATGTCGCTCGGTCCGACATAGGGCCGCGTGTCGCCGCTGGCCATGGTCGAGACCATGACCTTGGGCACGCCGATCGGCAGGGCGCGCATGCCGGCGGTCGCGAGCGAAGTGCCGCCCGAGCCGCCGGCGGAGAGCAGTCCGCCCAGGTCGGTGCGCGTCTGCACGAAGCGCGCGAACGCCGTCGCCATCGCCGTGACGGCGCTGCCACGATCGCCGCCGAAGACCGCCGACTCGCCGTCGGGATGGTGGCGCGCCACCTCGCGCGGATGCACCGCCGCCGTCGACGGTTTGCCCGAGGTCGAGAGGTCTACGGTGACGACGCGGAGGCCAAGCTTTTCCAGGCACTGGCGCAGGAAGTAGAGCTCGCGTCCCTTGGTGTCGAAGGTGCCGGCGACATAGGCGGCGCGCCCGCTCGTCGCCGCCACCGGAAAGTCGAGGACCAGTCCGCCGGCGCGCCCTCCCCCGCTTGCGGGAGAGGGCTGGGGTGAGGGTGTGGGCGCGAGAGAAGCACGCGCGATATCGGTGACCGGCGCGGCGGTGCCGCCGGCATTCCAGCGATTGAAGCCGCGCACCGTGCGCGGCGCGACGTCGTCGAGCGAGGGCGCGCCGTCGCCGTGGGCGCGGCGCACTGTGAAGACCTGCGTCGGCGCTGGCGCTTCGGCGACGGGCGGCGACGCATCGTCGTCGTCGTTCGCGCCGGCACGCAGGCCGAGCAGCCGTTCCTGCAATTCGCGGTCGGCGCCGAGCTCGGCGGCGGCCATCTCGTGGGCGATGCGGCCGTTGACCATGACGCCGATGCGATCGGCGACGTCGATGGCGACGCCGAGGTTCTGCTCGATCAGCAGCACCGCGATCTCGCTTTCCGCGGCCAGGCCGCGCAAGGCTTCGACGACCTGCTCGACGATCATCGGCGCCAGGCCCTCGGTCGGCTCGTCCATGACGAGCAGCCGGGGTTCGAGCAGGAGCGCGCGGCCGATCGCCAGCATCTGCTGCTCGCCGCCCGAAAGTTGCGCGCCACCGTGGTCCTTGCGCTCGGACAGGCGCGGGAACATCGCATAGACGCGCTCGACCTCGCTCTTCTTGCGCGCCACCAGACGCAGGGTCTCGTCGACGCTGAGCGAAGGCCAGACGCGCCGTCCCTGCGGCACGTAGGCGATGCCGCGCTGCGTGATGCGGTGCGGCGCGAGGCCGCGGATCTCTTCACCGAACAGCTTGACACTGCCGCTCGCCGGCACCAGGCCGGTGATCGCGTTGCAAAGCGTCGTCTTGCCCATGCCGTTGCGGCCGACGATGGCGAGCACGCCGCGTTCCAGCACCAGGCTCACGCCCTGCAAAGCATGGGCACGCCCGTAGTAGACGTCGAGCGCATCGACGGCCAGCACCGGCGACATCCGGCCAGGCCCGGCCGGGCGCTGGGCCGCTCCCGAGCCCGGCCGCGCCCCCTCGGGGGGCAGCGAACGAAGTGAGCGTGGGGGCAACATCAGTGCTTGCCTCCCATGTAGATGGCTTGCACCTGGGCGTCGTTCTCGATCTCGTCGGGCGTGCCGGACTTCAGCACGCGGCCGTTGTGCATCACCGTCACGCGGGTCGCGGCGCGCATCGCGATCTCGAGGTCGTGCTCGATGAGGAGGTAGCTCATGTGCGGCGGCAGCGATGCGAGCAGCGCCACCAGCTCGCGCCGCTCGGCGGGCGAGAGGCCGGCGGCCGGCTCGTCGAACAGGATCAGCCGGGGCGCGCCGGCCAGCGCCATGCCGATCTCGAGCTGGCGCTGCTGGCCATGCGCCAGGTTGGCGACGCGCTCGTCGGCGATGTGCGAGAGCCTCGCGCGCTCGAGCAGGTCGTTGGTCGCGATGGTCGAGGCATGGCCCTTGCCGGCGCGCCAGAAGCTGAAGCGACCGTTGGCGACGCCGCGGACCGCGAGATAGAGGTTGTCGCGCACCGTGAGGTCGCGAAACAGCAGCGAAGACTGGTAGGTGCGCCGCAGGCCCTTCCTGATGCGCTCGTGCGGCGGCAGCAGCGTGATGTCTTCGCCGAAGAAAAGGATCCGCCCGGCAGTGGGCGGAAAGTCGCCGGTGATGGCGTTGAAGAGGGTCGTCTTGCCGGCCCCGTTGGAGCCGAGGATCGCCGCCTTCTCGCCCGCCGCCACCGAGAGCGACACGTCGTCGACGGCGCGCAGCGCGCCGAAGACGCGCGTCACGCCGGCGAGCACCAGCGCGTCGCCCGACAGCAGAGAGCTGCCTTGTTTCGGCATCGCACCGGTGCGCACCCGCGCGCCGCTCTCGCGAGCGCGCGGACGAAGCGACGTGATCGAAGCCACCGATCCTTCTTCTTATTTGCGGCAGTCGGGCACGTCGCGCGAGCCCAGGCCCATCTTCTTGAATTCAGCTTCCGAGAGGCCGAGCGTCTGCGAGATGTTCGGCACCACCTTGACGACCTTGTTGTAGAACGAGCCGTCCGCGGCCTTCGTCACTTCCGTGATGTAGGTCGTGCCGACGCCGTTGCGGTTGCTGTCGATCTTGACCTCGCCGGCCGGGCCCTTGAAGTTGGTCTTCTGCAGCGCCGCGCGATACGCCTTCTGGCCGTTCGAGAGATCGCCCTTGACGGCATCGAGCGCCTCGAGCGTGGCCCGGGTATTGATGTAGTACAGATAGGCGAAGAGCGATGGGCTCGGGAAGCCGTCCTTGAACTGGGCCTTGTAATCGGCGACGAACTTCTTCCACTCGGGCGTGTCGATCGAGTCGGCCATCGGCCCGGCCGACATCGTGCCGAGCAACGACTCGCGGCGCTTGCCCTTGTAGTTGAGCACCGTCTGGTCGACCGTGATCGAGCCGCCGACCATCGGCTTGTTGCCGCCCGCCTGCTCGTACTGATTGAGGAAGTTCACCGCGTCCGAGCCACCGAGGACGACGACGACGGCGTCGATGTCCTTCGGGATCTTCGCGACC
>JANXWR010000580.1 GCA_025351025.1 Burkholderiales bacterium
CCGGCAGGCCTTGCGGCAAGGCGATGTCGATCAGGTCGGTCTGGAAGAACAGCTTGCCGCCGGCTTCGCGGTGGCCGGTGCGGCTGAGGGCGATGCCTTCGCTCTTGCCCGCGGCGTTGCGCGTCGGCATGTTGGCGGCGAGCGCATCGAGGTCGCGGCTCACCTGGCGGGCGTTGCGCGCCACCTCGGTCATGCCGCGCTTGTGCCCGTCGAGCTCCTCGAGCGTGATCATCGGCAGGTAGATGTCGTGCTCTTCGAAGCGGAACAGCGAGGTCGGGTCGTGCATCAGCACGTTGGTGTCGAGCACGAACAGCGTCGTCGGGCCGTTGCCGCGCGCCGCCTTCTTCTCGCGCTCGGGGCGCACCGCGTGGTGGCCGCTGCGCGTCGGTGCGGGTGCCTGGGTCACGGCAGGCAGGCTGGTCGGCGCGGCGGCCGGCAAGGGCCCTTCGTTGCTCAGCTCGAGCAGCGCCGGGGCGACCGGCTCGGCGGCCGGGCGGCTGCGTCGCGCGCCTTTGCCCGGCGCCGCGGCGCCTTGCGACTCGAACTGTTCGCGGCCGAGGAAGTCAGCGCGCTTGGCGGGGGGCTTGGGCAGGGGCATGCGGGTCTCGTGGTGAGAAGGCGCGCTCGGTCGGGGATGCTCGGGGCCGCCGCATCGATGGCGGACGGCGCGGGCGCAAGGCGCCGGCCTCAGCCGCTTTTCTTGATCGCCTTGACGGCTTTCAGCACTTCCTCGACGTGGCCGGCGACCGTCAGGCCGCGCCACTCGGCGCGCAGGACGCCGGCACCGTCGATGAGGAAGGTGCTGCGCTCGATACCCTTGACCTTCTTGCCGTACATGATCTTGTTCTTGACCACGCCGAACATGTGGCAGAGCTTTTCTTCGGTGTCGGCGATCAGCTCGAAGGGCAACTCGAGGTTGGTCTTGAAGCGATCGTGCGAGGCCATGTTGTCGCGCGAGACGCCGAACAGCACGGCGCCGGCCTTGACGAAATCCTTGTAGTGATCGCGGAACTGCATCGCCTCGGTGGTGCAACCGGGCGTGTTGTCCTTCGGGTAGAAGTAGAGGACAACGATCTTGCCGGCGTAGGCCTGCGGCGTGAACTTCACCCCTCCGGTCGCGAGCGCTTCAAAGTCCGGTACAGGTTTATTGAGTGCAGGCGTCATGAAGCTCTTGTGATCATCAACCCCGTTGCGGGGCGTAGCCTTCGATTATAGGGCTTGACACTTGCGCCGCGGCCCCGGGCCTGGCCGCTCAGACGGGGGCGGCGGCGCCGACAAAGAGCAGGCCGGCGACGACCGAGCGGCCCTCGGCGAGCAGGACGTTGTAGGTGCGGCAGGCCGCCGCCGTGTCCATCGTCTCGACGCCGATGCCGGCCTGGATCAGTGGCCGCAGCAGTGCCGTGGGTGGAAAGCGCAGGCGCGCGCCACTGCCGAAGATGACGAGCTCGGGCCGCAGCGCGGCGAGCTGCGCGAAGTGGGCCGCGACGAGCGACTCGAAACCGGCCGCATGCCAGGGCTGGACTGCACCGGTCCAGGGGACGATGACGCTCTCCGTGTACTCGACGCCGTTCACCGCCACGCCCTCGGGGCCGTGCCGCGCGATCGCGTTCTGGCCCTCGATCCGGTCGGCACGCATCTTCATGCATCGATTATCCGTGGGCCGTCGCGCCACACCCCCTGTGGTCAAATATCCGCCCCTTCGACGCTCGGTGGAGTCTCTTCTCGTGCAGTCCCTTTTCAAGTCGAGCAAGCTCGCCAACGTCTGCTACGACATCCGCGGCCCGGTGCTCGAGAAAGCCCGGCAGATGGAGGAGGAGGGCCAGCACATCATCAAGCTGAACATCGGCAACATCGCCGCGTTCGGGCTCGAGCCGCCCGACGAGATCGTGCAGGACATGATCCGCAACCTGCCGAACGCCGCGGGCTACACCGATTCGAAGGGCCTGTTCGCGCCGCGCAAGGCGATCGTCCACTACACGCAGCAAAAGCATGTCAAGGGCGTGGCGGTCGACGACGTCTACCTCGGCAACGGCGCCTCCGAGCTGATCACGATGAGCATGAACGCGCTGCTCAACGACGGCGACGAGGTCCTGAT
>JANXWR010000584.1 GCA_025351025.1 Burkholderiales bacterium
TCGGCCTGCAGCGCCTGGTGCGCGAGCGGAGGGTTGCACGCGCCGAGGATGCGGTAGGGACCCATCTTGACACCGAGCTTTTCCTTGATCGCGTGCTGGACGTCGATGTCGCTCAGCACGCCGAAGCCTTCGGCTTTCAGCGCTTCGATGGTCCTTGCCAGTGCCTGGTCGAAGGAAGCATCGGTTAGCGTGGTGGTGAATCCGTACATAGACGATGCCAGAGGGCGGGTGACGGCTCGCGGGGAGGGGAGAAGAGACCGTACAGGCTGGTCGGCCGACCCGCCTTGCGCAATATCAAGTAAGAGCGGGAACATGGGCACCGTCTGCGGGACGTCGGCAGCCACGTCACGGGTCGACTCCTTCTGCGTTCTGTCGCTTTTAGACCTTTCGTCGGTCGCTGGCGTCTCGCAAATACATGATCCGCATGTCTGGGGAATGAACACCGCCGAGACAGCTTTGATCGCTCACCTGGTGATCCGCGCGGGCTATCTCGGAGACGCGATGCGCAATGAAATCTGCGCGGAGCGACCAATCCGATTGGCGGGACGGTCAGCCAAGGCAGGATGAAGACGCGCTTGGCTGCCCGGCAGACATGCGTTTTAGTTGTTTGCTTCACCCGCGGGTGGCGCCTGATGCGCGGCGCGCCCATTTGATGCCTTCGAACCACAACACGCTGAGCAGGCCAAGCGCGCAAGCCGTCGCAAGCTCATGGGCGGGCAGCGGAGTGAAGCGCAGCACGCTCACGGCCCATGGCACGTAGAGCGCACTGAGCAGCAGCGCCAACGCCAGCCCGACGACAACCCACAGGGTCTTGTTGGGGGTGCGCAAAGATGCCCACAGCGATCGGGTGCCAGAGCGGTTGGAAAAGATCAGGGCCAGGTTGGCGACGACCAGAGCGGCGAATGCAAAGGCTCGGGCTTCGTTTTCGGGCAATCGTTGGTTTGCCCAGGCATAAGCGCCGAGCACCACGGCGAGCACGCCCAGGCCTTGCAGCAACGCCAGCCACAGCGTGGCGCCGCCGAACAGCGGCGCTTCGGCATCGCGCGGCGGGCGCTGCATCGCGTCGCTCTCTGGCGGTTCGTTCTCGAACGCGAGCGAGCACGCCGGGTCGATGATCAACTCGAGAAACGCGATGTGCATCGGGTACAGCAACGCCGGCCAGCCAAGCAACACAGGCAGCAACGCCATGCCCGCGATCGGCACGTGCACCGCCAGGATGTACGACATCGACTTGCGCAGGTTGTCGAAGATGCGCCGCCCCAGTCCCACCGCGCGCACGATCGCCGTGAAATCATCCTGCAGCAACACCAGCGATGCGGCCTCGCGCGCCACGTCGGTACCGCGCCCGCCCATGGCGATGCCCACGTGGGCAGCGCGCAGCGCAGGGGCGTCGTTGACACCGTCACCGGTCATGGCCACGATATCCCCCCGCGCCTTCAACGCCTGCACGATGCGCAGCTTCTGTTGGGGGTCGATGCGGGCGCAGACGCTGACCGTGGCCATGCGCTCGCGCAAGGCATCGTCGCTGAGCGCGACCATTTCGTCTCCCGACAGAAGCTCTCCGGCGCCCTCGGCCAGACCCGCCTGATGCGCGATCGCGCGCGCGGTCGCGGGGTAGTCGCCGGTGATCATCACCACGCGGATGCCGGCGGCCCGGCACTCGGCGATCGCGGCGGGGACCTGCTGGCGCAACGGGTCCGACAGGCCCAGCAGGCCGAGGAACTCGAAGTCGAAATCGTGTTCGGCCGCAGGCCAGTCCTTTCCTTCGAATCGACCTTGAGCCACGGCCAGCACCCGCAGCCCATCGGCCGCCAGCACATCGACCGCAGTGGCGATGCGCCACTGCGTCGCTGCATCGAGGTGGCACAGCTCGATCACTGCCTCCGGCGCACCTTTGGCTGCCACGACCTGCGTTCCGCCTGCTGGCGCTGCCCAAACATGCGACATCGCGCGCAAGGCCGGGCTGAGTGCGTAGGTCTGCACCAGGCGCCAGTCGCGGTGCAAGTGCTCGGTTTGGGTTAGGAATTGTTCTCCGAGCTGATGAAACGCCTTCTCCATCGGATCGAAGGGATCGACCACACTGGCCAGGATCGAATACTCGACCAGCCTGTGAAACGCCTCGGGCAGTTCACCGGTGGGCAGCGTGGCGATGGCCAGCCGCGCATCCAGCGTCACACCACCGGCCACCAGGCACGTCACCGTCATGCGGTTCTCGGTCAGCGTGCCGGTCTTGTCACTGCACAGCACGGTGGTGGCGCCCAGTGTTTCGATCGCGTTGATGCGCCGCGTCAGCACGCCTTCGCGCGACAGGCGTCGAGCTCCGAGCGCAGGGAAGACGGTGAGCACCACCGGGTACTCCTCGGGCAGCATGGCCATCGCCAGAGCGATGCCGGCCAGCAGCGCCTGCAGCCAGTCCCCACGCAAGAAGCCATGCACCAGCACCAGGGTCAGGCTTAGTGCCAGGGCCACCAGCGCGAGGTTGCGCACCAGCTTTGCGGTCTGCTTCTGCAAGGGGGAGCGTTCGGCCACCATCGTGCCCAGAGCGGTGCCGATGCGTCCGATCTCGCTCCGCGGCCCGGTGGCGGTGACACGCCCCAGGCCGCGGCCTTGCACGATCAGCGTGCCGGCGTAGACCGTCGGCAGGTCGTCGCCGCCGGGCCGCACGGCCGATGGCGCGCCTTGAGCTGCATCCGGGCTGTTTGCCTCAGGTGCGGCCGCCAGCTTGCCCACCGGTACCGCCTCCCCGGTGAGCAGCGATTCGTCCACGCGCAGCCCGTCGGCCGACACCAACAAGGCATCGGCGGGCACGCGGTCGCCCTCGTTCAGCTGCAGCAGGTCACCGTGAACGACGTCGCGCCCGGCGATGCGCTGGGGCCGGCCATCGCGGATGACCAGGGCGCGCGGGCTCGTCAGGTCGCGTAGGGCTTCGATGGCGCGTTCTGTCTTGCCTTCCTGATAGAGCGTGAGACCGAGCGTGACCAGCACAAAACCGAACAGCGTCAGGCCTTCCTGCAGGTCGCCGAACACGAGGTACAAAGTGCCGGCGGCCAGCAACAGCAGGAACATCGGTTCTCTCACGGTCTCCAGAGCAATGGAGAGAAGCGATCGCCGCTGGCCGCCCGGCAGGGCGTTGGGGCCCTCCGACGCCAGTCGCCGCGCAGCCTCGACCTGGCTCAGGCCCGCGTCCGCGAGCGGCGCCGCAACGGCAGAGTCATTCATCGAGCCGCGCGGAGTCACAGCTTCAACCTCCAGTGCAGCAGGCGCGAGATGACCACGGCCGTGGCCATTGGAAATCGATCGTCCATCCTGGTGTGGTGCGCCGATTTGTTTTGCACTTATCGGCCGACTCGCGCCAACGCGGCTTTGGCACGACTAACTTTTGCGAGTATGTCGTCGGCGCTGGCGGTCCAGATGAACGGCTTGGGATTTTTGTTGTGATGCTCGATGTAGTGCGCGATCGTGTTCTCGAGGTCCCCAGAGAAATATCACCACAGGCACCAACCAGTGAACTTCCAGCCCCAAATAGAGCGCGATCTCGACGAGCGCCAGCAAGAGGAGAATGACGAACATCGACTTGCCAGGCCATCGATCGGCTGCCCATCCTCCCAGCACGTTGCCCAAGGTCAGGACTATTTCGGTGGCAGGAACATCGGCGCGATCATTGGCGTTCTCTACACGAGCGTCGCCATCGGCACCCTCGTCGGTCCGAGCGCCGCAGGCTTCGCATTCGATCTCACGCACAGCTACGGGCTCGTGACGGTCGCGAGCGTCCTCGGAAACCTCATCGCGGTCGGCATCAGGCCGCAGATCAGGTAGGTCTTGCCGTCCTCGGCCATGTGGCCGATCACGCGGGCGGTGGACCAGGCGAGATCGCGATGGCGGTCGCCGATGTAGGCCCTTTCCCAATCGAGGATGGCCGTCACATTTCCGCTCGCCTCGTCGAACAGGAAGTTGCCGGCCCGGTAGTCGCCGTGGACGACGCTGGCCTTGTCGAGCAACGGGACGTTGCGCGCCAGCCAGTTGGCGGCGACGTCCATCAAGGCGAACTCCTCGCCGCGGTCTTCTTCCCAGACGCGCAGCGTCCGGTTGATCTGCAGCTGCGCGCTTTCCGGGCTGTCGATCGGCGGGCGGCTGAAGGAGCCGAGGCTGGCGTGCTCGTGATCGAAGGTATGGATCTTCGCCAGGTCGTCGACGAACTGCGGCGCCAGGATCTTGCGCAGGCGCGAGCCGAAGTTCGTGCCGATGCCGGTGACGCTGCCGCTGGCGATCGTGGTCGGCTTGGCGACGCCGTGCGCGTAGGCGTAGATCAGCGCCGGCTCGGGAAACCACTTGCCGTCCGGGTCGACCCAGTAGACCCGCGGAACCGGGACGGTTCCCTGCAGCGCCCGCAGCAGCTCGAACTCGCGCAGCCGGCTCGAGGCGTTGATCGATTCCGATGGTTCCATGCGCACGACCAGGTCGGAGGTCGTCGGTCCCACCGACGGCTCGTTCCAGCGCAATGTGAATCGCATCTGCAGCTTCGAGGCGCCTCCGGCCAGCCAGCACTGATCGGAGATCTCGAACTTGTCGTGCAGGGTGTCCGTCAAGAGCGCGGCGAGAGACTCCGACAGCGCCGCCAGGCTCACCATCGAATGAGAAGGCCCGCCGCGGCGCTCCATCTTGCGAGTGAGCAGTCGATCGATTTCGGGCTCGATCGGGTAGCGGCGCCGCAGCGCCGCGATGAATTCGGGCGTCGGCGCGTCGCGCGTGTCGGGTGGGTTCAGCACAGACATGAGCCTCTTGCATTCTCGCGAAGGTCGAATGATCGTACTCAAGAGTACGATGCGCTAGCGTCCGGGTTTACCCCGCGACCGCGGCCCGGCCTTGCCCCGGGGTCCGAGCCCCTCGCTCACCGCTCGGCGGAACTCCGAAGCGCCGGGAAATCCTCTTCGAAGTATTCGAGCGAACCTCGCTTGCCGCTCGATTGCCGCTCGACCTCCTGAGCCCGCAACTGCACGCGCCGGATCTTTCCGGAGATCGTCTTCGGCAGCTCGGCGACGAACTCGATCCGGCGCACTCGCTTGTAGGGGGCGAGCTGTCGGCGCGCGAAGGCGAAGATCGCCTCGGCCAGCTCGGGGCCGGCGACTGCGTCCGCGACCAGGATCAGGTAAGCCTTCGGCACGGCGAGCCGCAACGGGTCGGGGCTCGGCACGATCGCCACCTCGGCGACCGCCTCGTGCTCGATCAGCGCGCTCTCCAGCTCGAAGGGGCTGATGCGGTAGTCGGAGGCCTTGAACACGTCGTCGGCGCGGCCCACGAAGGTGATGTAGCCATCGGCGTCGCGCGATGCGACGTCGCCGGTGCGGTAGTAGCCGTCGCGCATGGCTTCGCCGGTCTTCTCGGCGCTGTCTTCATAGCCGACCATCAAGCCGACCGGGCGCTGCGCGAGGTCGAGCGATACCTCGCCTTCGTCGGCCGGCTTGCCGTCGACGTCGAGCAGCGCGACGCGGTAGCCGGGCAGGGCCCGGCCCATCGACCCGAGCTTCAGCGTCTGGCCCGGCGTGTTGCCGATCTGCGCGCAGGTTTCGGTCTGGCCGTAGCCGTCGCGCAGCACCATGTCCCACGCGCTTCGAACCTGCTCGATCACTTCCGGATTGAGCGGTTCGCCGGCACCTATGACTTCACGAAGGCTGAGCCTCTTCTTGAACGACGCAAGGTCCTCCTGGATCAGCATGCGCCAGACGGTCGGCGGCGCGCACAGGCTGGTGACGCGATGCGTCACGAGCGCATCGAGCAGACGTTGCGCATGGAAGCGCGCGGTGTTGTAGATGAAGATGCAGGCGGCCGCGTTCCACGGCGCGAAGAAGCAACTCCAAGCGTGCTTGGCCCAACCCGGCGACGAGATGTTCAGGTGCACGTCGCCCGGTTTCAGGCCGATCCAGTACATCGTCGAAAGATGGCCGACCGGATAGCTTTGGTGCGTGTGCAGCACGAGCTTGGGCTTCGACGTTGTGCCGGAGGTGAAGTACAGCAGCATCGGGTCGTCGGCCCGGGTCGCGCCGTCGGCTTCGAAGTCCACTGACGCCGCGGCGGCATCTCCGAAGCGCAACCAACCGGCAACCGGCTCGCCGATGCTGACGCGGCTGTAGTCGCCGGGCAGCGTCTCGAACTTCGCCGCCTGTGCGCTGGCGGTGACGACGTGGCGAACCTTGCCGCGGTCGAGCCGGTCGCGCAGGTCTTCGGTCGTCAGCAGCGACGTCGCGGGGATCAGCACGGCACCGAGCTTGATCGAAGCGAGCATCACCTCCCAGAGCGGCAGCTCGTTGCCCAGCATGAGCAGAATGCGATCGCCGCGGCGGACGCCGAGCGCGCGCAGGAAGTTGGCGACTTGCGAGGAGCGCCGCGACATTTCCTCGAACGAGCGCCTGGTCTCGCTGCCGTCTTCACCGACGATGTGCAGGGCAGAGGCGGTGTTGCCGCGCGCCATGACGTCGAAGTAGTCGAGCGCCCAGTTGAATTGGTCGAGCTTGGGCCAGACGAAGTCGCGGTAAGCCGTCGCGTAGTCGTCGCGGTGCTGAAGCAGGAAGTCTCTCGCTTCGATGAAAGAGGAAGAGGACGTGCTCATGGAGTTGCCGCAGTTGCCGGACTATTTTCCGTCGCTCAGCTCATCCGGCACGAGACCGTACCGAGTGCACCGATCCGGGCATGGACCAGATCGCCGGCGACGACCGCCACCATGGGGCCGAGCGCACCGGAAAGGATCACCTCGCCGGCACGCAGGCCTTGGCCGCGCCCGGCCATCGTGCGCGCCAGCCAGTAGGCGGCGCGCAGCGGGTGGCCGAGGCAGGCCGCACCGGTACCGATCGAGGCGATCTGGCCGTTCTTCGTCATCTGCATGCCGACTTCGCCGAGCGAGACGGCGCCAAGCGCGACGGGTTGATCGCCCAGCACGTACAGGGCGCTCGACGCGTTGTCGGCCACCGTGTCGACGAGGCTGATCTTCCAGTCGGTGATGGCACTGTCGACGATCTCGATCGCCGGCAGTGCGTAGGCGATGCACGCGAGGAACTCGGCCCAGCTCGGCCTCTCGCCGGCCAGGTCACGGCCGACGACGAAGGCGACCCCGGCCTCGACCTTCGGCTGGATCAGCCGGGACATGGCGGCGTCTTCGCCGCTCAGGATCTCCATGTCGTCGAAGAGGATGCCGAAGTCCGGCTGATCGACGCCGAGCTGGGTCTGCACCGCCTTCGACGTGAGGCCGACCTTCTTGCCGACGACGCGGGCGCCGGCATCGATGCGTGCGAGCGTGTTGACTTCGGCCACCGCGTAGGCCGCTTCGAGGCCGGCGATGCCGTGGCTCGTCGAGATCGGAGCGATGGTTCGCCGGTCGGTGCGGGCCTCGCGCAAGGCGAAGGCCGCTTCCTGCGTTGCATTGGCAGTGGAGGTGGATGGGCTCATGTCGGTTCCTGCTCGGATGGAATGAAGACGGCCCCGTCGCGCACGGTGGTGGGATAGACGCGAATCGGCGTGACGGCGGGGAAGTTCAGCGCCTCCCCGGTGCGCAGGCAGAACTTGCCGCTGTGCCACGGGCACTCGATCTCGGCGCCGTCGACCGTCCCTTCGGAGAGTGAGGCCTCGCCGTGCGTGCAGGTGTCGTCGCTGACGAAGAACTCGCCGTCGACGTGGTAGACCGCGAGCGGCGCGCGGCCTTCGATACACACCTGCAGGGCTTCGCCATCGTCGACCTCGTCGACGCGGCAGAGCCGCAAGCCGGGGCTCGAATCGGAAGCGAGCGGCTGCGCCAAGAATCCTCCCGCGGCGCTCAGAAGAAGCGGTCGTAGTGGATCTGCTGAGCCGGCACCTTGCGCTCGATCATCAGCATTCGAACGGCCGTTTCGATCATCGGCGGCGGCCCGGCGAGGTAGTAGCGGTGCGCCGCCAGATCGCCGTTCAGCGTGCGCCCGACCAGCTCGTGCACGAAGCCGCGCTCGCCCGTCCACGCGACGGCATCGGCCAGCTCGGGCGCCGATACGGCGGCACGCACTCGCACCTTCGCGGCGTCGAGCAGCCACTCGTCGAAGGCGGGCAGGTCGGCCAGGCCCCGGCCTCCGTAGAACAACCAGATCGGCCGCCGGCTCGACGCCGGCATCGTCGCCGCGGCGTTGGCGATCGACACGATCGGCGCCAGGCCCGAACCGCCGGCGATGCAGACGACATCGCGGCTGTCGTCGGCGCGCCAGTGAGCGAGGCCGAGCGGGCCGTCGATGGCGATGCGCTCGCCCGGGCGCAGCGCGTCGAAAAGCAGGGTCGAGACGCGGCCGTTCGGCACTCTGCGCACCATGAAGTCCCAGTCGCCTTCGACATTGGGCAGGTTGGACATCGAGTAGGCGCGCAACTGTCCGGCACCGGGAAGATCGAGCAGCGCGTATTGGCCCGGCCGGAAGGCCGCCGCGCCGGGCCCGCGAAAGCGCAGCTCGCGCATGTCGGCGGTGACGCTGCGATGGCCCACGTATTCGGCGTCGAAGACGAGCGGCGGCGTCGGCGTCAGGAACGATTCGGCCGGCCTGATCCTGATCTCGCAGTCCGAGAGCGCCCGGCACTGGCAGGCGAGCCGCCGGCCGCGTGCGCGGTCCTTGGCGGTCAGGCCGGGTGCCTCGATCCATTGCTCTTCGACCTCGCCGCTGATCAATTCGAACTTGCACGAGCCGCAGCCGCCGGCGTTGCACTCGTAGGGCAGGCCGATGCCGGCGCGCAGGCCGGCGCGCAGCAGGTTGTCGCCTGCGGTCGCGGCGTAGGCGATGTCGGTTCCGGCGATCCGGATGTTGTGCGAGCGGCCGGTCATTGGACTACCCTCCGCGCTGCGCGCTCCGGGATGAGCGCTTTGGAGCGGCCATGCGCGCTCACGCGGCCTCCAGCCCGAGCCAGCGCCGCGCATTGCCCGAGCTCAGCATCGCCAGGGTCTCGTCGGCAAGGTTCAGGGATTCGATCCGGGCTGCGGGATCGCCGTCCATGATCGAGAACGGGTAGTCGGAGCCGACCATGATCTGGCTGCGGCCGAAGAGGTCGATCAATCGATGAATCGTCGCCGCGTCGTAGACGAGATCGTCAAAGTACATGCGCCGGGCCACACTGGTCGGGTCGGCGGCGATCGCACCGCGCACCGGCGGCAGCGTGTTCCAGGCATGCTGCAGGCGCGGCAGCAAGGCGCTCAAGGTGCCGCCGCCGTGGCTGAAGGCGATGCGCAATCCAGGGATGCGGTCCAGCGTTCCGCCCGTGATCAGCGAGGCCGCGGCGAGGCCCGTCTCGCCCGGAAATGCGAGCACCTGCTCCAGCGCGGCCGGCCCGACCAGCCGCTCCATGCCGCTCGGCCGCAAGGGATGGACGAACACGGCCGCACCCAATCGGGCAGCGGCTTCGAAGAACGGAACGAAGCTCGGATCGCCGATGACTCGGTCGTTGACGCTGCCAGCGATCTCGACCCCCGCCAGGCCCATGTCGTTGACGATGGCATCCAGCTCGTCGATGGCCAGGGAGACGTCCTGAAGCGGCACCGCACCCAGCCCGAAGAAGCGGCCCGGCGCCTGCGCGACCATCGTCGCGATCACTTCGTTGAGGTAGCGGCACATCGCGCCGCCGTCTTCCGGTGCCATCCAGTACGAGAGCAACTCGGGCATCGGCGAGAGCACCTGCCGGCCGACCCGCTTGGCGCCCATGTCGGCGAGGCGGACCGCGCAGTCCCAGCATTGATGCGACACGGTGCGGTAGATGGAGCCGGACACCATCACGTGCCGATGGCAGGCATGGGCCGCTGCCATCGACGGCCACGGTGCGTTCGCATGCACGCCCAGGTAGGCCGGAAACGACTCCGGGACGACGTGCGTATGAACGTCGATCAGCTCCGCTTCCCGGGCCTGCACTTCGATCAACTCCGGGCGGCGGACGGCAACTTTCCGGTCGAGAAGAAGGTCGCCGCCACCTCGTTGAACTCGGCCGGCGCTTCGTACTGCGGCCAGTGCGCGGCGTCGCCCTGCATCAGGTAGAACAGGCTGCCGGGCACCTTGGCCGATGCGGCATGCGCCGCCTCGAGGTCATGGATCGGGTTGTCCTTCGTCCACAGGAACAGCGTCTCGCAACGCAGCGACTCGAGCGGGATCAGGAAGTCGTCGTGGCGCTGGATCACGGCGTTGATCTTGGGCGCGACCCGGCGCGTGTCCGGGGCGAGGTAGATCTTCAGGCGCAGGTCGACCAGCTCTTCGACGAGCATGCCGTGGTTGTTCGGATGGAGCAGCCACTGCATGCGCGCCAGCACCGTGCCGCGGTTCGGCACCGAGTCGACGTTCGCCTTGTTCAGCGCCATGAAGTTGGCCATGTCCCGCTTGCCCTTGACCGACACCACCGAAATGCCGCCGGCGGTGTTCAGCATCAGTCGCTTCACCCGCTGCGGGTACTTCGCCGCGAAGATGCCCGAGACCCAGCCGCCGAGCGATTCGCCGGAAAGATGGGCGGCGCCTATCTTCAGCACGTCCATCAACTCGCGCAGCTGCTCCGCGAAGACGGCGGGGTTGTAGTCGTCGATCTTCTTGTCGGACAGGCCGTGCCCGACATAGTCGAAGGCGATCACGTGGAACTGTTCCGACAACGCGATCAGGTTCTTTGCGTAGGCCTCGAGGTGCCCGTTCAGTCCGTGCTGGAACAGGATCGTTTCCTTGTTGGCGCGGCCGGCTTCGGCGACGCGGATGCGACCGTAGGTCGGAGTGTCGACGTAGCGGACTTCGATGCCGAGAAAATCGAGCCAGAGACCCATGGGAATTCCTTCGCTGTACCGGTGTGTTGGTGATCGTGGCTTCGGCCGGCGCCTCGGGGCGAGCCGGGCGATGCCAGGTACTGCGTCACCATCTGGCGCCAGAGCTTGAACAGGCGCTTGAAGCGGGGCGCGTCGTGTTGCCAGAGCCTGCGTACGGCCAGGCCGCGGACGATGCTGATGGTCAGCCAGAGCAGGTCTTCGGCGACGGCCGCGGGAACGCCCGCCTCGATCAGCGCGGCCAGCCAGCTCGCCTCGACCGGCAGGCGCGAGGCTGCCGAGATCTGCACCAGCGGGCTGCCGGTGACGTGGTTCATGCGGCCCTGGATGGCCAGGTCCATGGCGATGAGGAAGAGCTCGCTGAAGAAGAATTCCTGGCTGTCGGCGAGCAGCACCTTGATCGCCTCATCAGCCGACCTGACGCGGCGCGCGCGCTTGCGCCCGAGCTCGCCGGCGCGGGCGAACACATGGGCGACGACCGCTACGACGAGGTCGTCCTTCGATGGAAAGTGGTGCGTCTGCGCGCCCCGCGACACGCCGGCGACCTTGGCGACGTCGGCGGTGCGAAAGCCCGCGTAGCCCTTCTGGGCGAGCAGGTCGACGGCGGCATCGAGGATGCGCCGCCGCATCTCTTCGCTGCGTTCACCCTGCGTGCGGCGCGCCTTGGGGGCTGCGGTCGCTACGTCGAGCTCGAGCCTGGCGCGGGAGCGAGCGGGTCTGCGGGCCGTCGATGTCACAGCATCGTGCTTCCGCCGTTGACGCTGATCACCTGTCCGGTGACAAACGCCGCCTCGCGCGAGGCGAGGTAGGTGACCATCGAGGTGACTTCGCCGACCTCGGCGGCGCGGCCCATCGGAATGACGCTCAGGAAACGCTGCGCAAGCTCGGGTTGATCGCGGATGAAACGGCGCATGGGCTCGCTATCGACGGCACACGGCGCGACCGTGTTGACCGTAATGCCGGAGGTCGCGAATTCGCGCGCGAGGCCGGTCGTCAGGCCGTGCACACCGCCCTTGGCCGCGTTATAGGCCGCGTGGTCGGCCAGCCCGTTGCGCACCGAGTCGGCGCCCAGGTTGACGATCCGGCCATAGCGCTGCGCGAGCATCTCGGGCAGGAAGGCGCGGGTGCACCAGAGCGTCGTCCAGAGGTTGCGGTCGATGGTCGCGCGCAAGGTGTCCGGCGTATGCGAGAGAAAGGGCAGGATCACGCCGCCGCCGGCGTTGTTCACCAGCACCGAGGCCGGCCCGAACGCGCTCCGGGTTCGCTCCTGCAGCGCCGCGGCGCCGGCTTCGGTCGACAGGTCGGCGGCGACGCCTTCGACGCGTGCGCCGAGGGTCTCGCGAAGGCGCCGGATCTCGGGTTGGAGTTCGGCCTCGGCGACGTCGGCCAGAACCACGACCGCGCCCTCGCGAATGAAGGCCTCGGCGATCGCCAGGCCGATGCTGCGCGCCGCCCCGGTGACGACCACGACCTGGTCGGCAAAGCGGCGCGCAGGCGCCGGGATGGCGGCGGTCATCGAGGAAGTCCTGCGCTCACGGCACTCACAAGAGAATGCTGACCCGGCCATGCGGACGCAGCGCATCCATGTCGAGCATCGAGCGTTTTTCGCGGATGCGCAGGTCGCCGCCCGTGATCGCGAGGCGATAGCGATAGCTGCCGACGTAGATATCCGCCGCCGCGTTCTTGAAGCGGTGCACGGCGAATGCGGCCGAGACCTGAAGCTCGTTCTCGTCGCGCTTGTCGATCAGGATGTTGGTCACCATGTGCCTCGTCCGCGATCGTGGCCACTCGGCATGGGCGCCTTTCTTCTGCAGGCGGATCACGCGCTCGCGAAGGCGGGCGCGATCGTCGGCGATGTAGAAGAGCGTGTTCTCCGGGCCCGTTTCCGCCGCCGTGCCGATGGTCGGGACGTGATAGATGGCGTCGTCGGTAAACAGGGCGAGCCATTCGTCGAGCTGCCAGCGGTCGAGCATCGCTGCCTCGCGGTAAAGAAACTCCTCGACGTCGTTGCGCGTGATGGACACGGTCATGCGGACTCCTGCTCGACCGCGCCAGCCTTGCCGAAGTTTGGCGCCGGCACGCCGCCCCAGCTGTCGAGGATCTCGGGCCGCATCGGCAGCTGACGCGGTTCGCGTGCCGCTTGTTCCGGGAACTCCTCCATGCCGAAGCTGTATTCGGCCGTCATCCTGTCCGGGTCGAGGTAGTAGAGAAAGATCGAGTTGGAGATGTCGTGCCGGCCCGGGCCGTAGACGATGGGCACGTCGTTGTTGCGCATGCGGTTGTTGGCGCGGCCGACGTCGTCGACATCGGTGACCATGAAGTTGACGTGGTGCAGCGCGTCCTTCTCGCCCCGGCTGACGCCCAAGCTGTGATGGAAGGGATTCGGAAAGCAGCGCAGGAAGGCGACCTGCTCGCCGAAGTGATCGGAGACGCGGAAGTTGAGCTTCTCGGTCAGCGTGCGCAGGAACGCATCGCGGTTCGCGCAGTGCAGGACGACGTGGCCGAGACGCTGGATTTTGGCGACCGTGGGAACGTACGGCCCCGAGCCCTTGTCCATCTGCGCGTAGAACTCGAACGTGAGCGTGTGCTCGGGAACGCGGAAGCGAAACGTCGGCCCTTGCCTGAGCTGATGAGCCTCCTCTGCCGGCACGTCGCGTACCGACCAGCCTTGCTCCTCGACGTAGGCACGAGCTCGTGCCAGGTCCTGCGGCGTCTCGAGCTCGAACGCCATGCGCTTGATGCCCGGTTCACTGGAGCCGTAGAGCACGACGTTGTGGTGGTCGTCGCTGCAACGCAGAAAGGCCATGTCGCCCGCGCGGTCCTCGAGCTGCAGGCCGACCAGGTCTCGATAGAAATGGATCGAACGGTCGAGGTCGCTGACGTTGAGTGCGACGTAGCCGGGCTTGCGGTAGCGAAAGGGCGCCATGGGTGTATCCGGAGCGTATTCGGGTGTCGTCAGGCGGCCATGAGCGGCATGACTCGAGGCCTGTCGGCGAGCAGCGAATTCCATCGTTTCCAGAACACCCGGATCTGAAACTCGTCGACAGTCGCCGGCTCGGCCTTCTTCATGCCGCGGGAGACGTCGTTCCAGCCCGCCTCGCGCGCGTTCGCATAGCCGCGCTGGCAGGACTCGAGCATCTCCACGTCGTCCGGCGTCGCGAAGCCCCCCGGTCCGAGGAATTCCAGAAAGCTGTGCAGCCGGTTCTGGCGCAACCAGCCTTCTTCTTCCGAGGGGCCGACCGCCCACGCCGTCACCTCCATGTAGTCGGGCGTCTTCGGGAAGAAGGTTCGAAACGTCAGCGCCATCACGTCGACGATGACCAGGTTCGGGAAGATCAGCAGGTTGCGGCTGTACTTCGCGATCCGGGTGGCCCGCTCGGCGCCATGCTTGTCGGCCAGCCGCTGGTACACCGCGTCGATGTCGGCCCTGCGCTCCTCGCCCCAGGCCGGCACCCAGTTGGCGACCGGCCGCCCCCAGGGCGCGCTGTACTCGACCGCGGCATGGCCGTTGCCGAGGTCCTTGGCAAAGCCGACGACGTTGCTCTGCGAGAGCACACCGTTCATGTTCTTCAGGTAGTCGAAGTAGGTTGCATGCGTCGACACGGCGTGGTAGCCGTCGAAGCTGTTTTCGACGAGCAGCTTCCAGTTGGCACGGATCGAATATTCCTGCCGGCCGCTGACGATTTCGAGCCCCGCCTCGGACTGGTCGCAGATCAGGTCGAGGTACTCGACCGCGCCGGCCAGGTACTCGGCCAGCGAGATGGCGGCGACGTCGAAGCATACGAACCAGAGTCCGCGGTATTGCTCCAGGCGCGGCACCGGAACCAGGTTGGCGCGGCCGTTGTCGTTGAAGCCTTCCGCGTACGACTCGATGCTGGGCAGGTCGCGCAGATTGCCGTCGGCGCCGAAGACCCAGCCGTGATAGCTGCAGGTGAAGTTCTTCGTGGTGCCGGATGCCTCGCGGCAGACCATCGAGCCGCGATGCGGACAGGTGTTCAGAAAGGCGTGGAACTCGCCGCCTGCATCGCGATTGAAGATGACGTTGCGGCCGCCGACCGGGCGGGTGACGAAGGAGCCCTTCTTCGGCAGCTCGGAAGCGTGGCCGACGTACAGCCAGCAGCGATCGAAGATCTGCGAGCGCTCGGCCTCGAAAACGCTCGGGTCGACGAACGCGGTGCGCGCGACGCGGAAGACACCCGCGTTCTGGTCGACGTGCAGCAGCTCGGAGAAATCGACGTCGCTCATGCGTGCTCCGGAGACGCCGGCCGTGGGATGCGGTAATAAAACAAACCGACCGGGCTGTTTGTAAGCTTAGTCGCCGCATCGGCGCGGGCAAGAGGGAATACCCGTCCCGTTCGCCTTCATGGAATACGCTTGCAGGTCGATCCTGCGGAGAGTAATAATGCATATAGTCCACTAGCACACGAAACCGGCCTCGCTGCGACGCATCCCGAGCCGGCAAGGAGACATCGACATGACGCATGCGTCCAGCGGCCGAATGGCCGGACGGGTATGCGTGGTCACCGGCGCGGCGCGCGGCATCGGCCTGGCGATCGCCACGCGCTGCGCGGCCGAGGGCGGGCGGGTCGCCTGCGTCGACCTCAGCGCGCGCCGGCTCAAGCCGGCGGTCGCTGCGATCGTCGGCTCGGGCGCCGAAGCGCGCGGCTATGCCGTCGACGTCGGCCGCCGCAGCGACGTGCAGGGTCTCTTCGAGCGCATCGAGTCCGACTTCGGCGCACCGGTGGCGGTGCTTGTCAACAACGCCGTCTGGGCACGCTTCCAGCCGCTTGCCGAGATCGACGAGGAGACGGTCGACAAGATGTTCGCGGTCGGCCTCGAAGCCCTGATCTGGACCACGCAGGCGGCGGCGCCACAGATGCGACGCGGCGGTGGTGGCGCGATCGTCAATCTTTGCTCGACCTCGGCCCTGCAGGCCATGCCGAACTCGATCACCTATGCGGCGCTTAAAGCCGGCGTGCTCGGCCTGACCCGCGCCGCCGCGATCGAGCTGAGTCCGGACCGGATCCGCGTCAACGCCATCGTGCCCGGAATGATCGGCACGCCGGCCTCGATCGGCATGTTCGACGACGCGACGATCGTGGCGCGGCGCTCGCGCATGCCGCTCGGGCGCTTCGGCGAGCCCGAGGAGATCGCGGCCGTGGCCGTCTTCCTGGCCAACGACGAAAGCAGCTACGTGCAAGGCGCCGCCCTGGTCGCCGACGGCGGCTGGACCGTCGCCGCGATCTGACCCACAGCCGCGGAGAACGACGATGCAAAGACTGACGGGAAGGCGCTGCGTGATCACCGGAGCCGGTAGCGGCATCGGCCGCGCCAGCGCGCTTCGCTTCGCGGCCGAAGGCGCGCAAGTCCTCGTCGTGGGCCGGCGCAAGGAAAACACCGATGAGACGGTGGCGCTGGTCCGCGCCGCTGCCGGCAGCGCGGTCGCCCACGTGACCGATGCCTCGGTCGAAGCCAACGTCGAGAGGGTCGTCGCGAGCTGCGTCGCCGAACTCGGCGGCCTCGACGTCTTCTTCGCCAACATCGCCGTCACGGGCACCAACACACCACTGCTCGAACAAAGTCTCGACGAATGGGCGGAGGTCATGCGCGCCAACCTCTTCAGCTGCTTTCTGGCCGTCAAGCACGCGGGCCGGCACATGACGGCGCAAGGCAGTGGGTCGATCATCTTGACCTCGTCGGCGGCGTCGCTGCGCGCCAACGCCGGTGCGATCTCGTACAGCGCGAGCAAGGCGGCGGTGAACAGCCTGGCCCAGACGGCGGCCAACGCGTTTGCCGGCACCGGCGTGCGCGTCAACGCGATCCTGCCCGGCCTGGTCGAGACACAGATGACGAAGAAGGTCTTCGAACAGGCGCGCGAGCGCGGCGTCGAAGGCCGGATCGGCCACATGACGCCGCTCAAGCGCGCCGGCCGGCCCGAGGAGATCGCCGCGATGGCCGCCTTTCTCGCCAGCGACGACAGCTCCTTCGTCACAGGCCAGCTCTACGCCGTCGACGGCGGCGTGAGCAGCACCCATCCGCACGGGCGCATCGCGCTCTGACCCGCCACTCCCTTTCGCGAGCGCCTCCGCCATGGACTTCCAGCTGCCCGAAGAGGTCACCCGCCAAGCTCGCCGAGCTCGACGCCTCATCGAAGCGCAGATCAAGCCGCTCGAGCGCGAGCACGGGAAGAATGCGACGCAGTGACTGCCGACCGGAGGCGTCAAGCCTGGAGGGACCGAACACATCGCTTTATGATGAGGCTCACCGGTTTTGGCAAGGCGTCCCCGGCACGGGCTCAGCCATGATGCCGCTGCCCCGAGGACTGGTCGTCGTCGCAACATGAACACGCTGCCCAACGGACTGATCGTCGTCGCTAAACGCGGATGCCCGACCTGCGTGCTGGTCGAACCGCTGTTGCGCCAGCTCGCCGATGGCGGCGCGCTGCTTACCGTCTACACCCAGGACGACCCGGCCTACGCGTCCGGCGCCGGCCGCGTCATCTACGACGACACGCTCGAGGCCTCGTTTCGCCTCGCCATCGAGATCGTGCCGACCTTGATCAGGGTCGAAGGCGGCCGCGAGGTCGAACGCACCTACGGCTGGCATCGCGGCGACTGGCAGCGCATCACCGGCCGCGCCGATCTCGGCCGTGACCTTCCGGAACTGCGCCCCGGCTGCGGCTCGAAGACGCTCGAACCCGGCATCGCCGAAGACCTGACGATCCGCTTCGGCGACACCGGCCTGAGCTCCCGCAAGATCGAGATCGGCGATGCCGAAGACCCCATCGAGGCCTGCTACGACCGCGGCTGGAGCGACGGCATGCCGGTCGTTCCGCCGACCCAGTCGCGCGTGCTGCGGATGCTGCAAGGCACGACACGCAAACCCGATGAATTGCTCGGCCTGGCGCCGCCCGATCTCGCGCCGTGCACCATCGAGAAGGTCGCCATCAATGCCGTGATGGCGGGATGCAAGCCCGAGTACATGCCGGTGGTGCTGGCGGCCGTCGAGGCCGCGCTGACCGACAAGTTCGCGATGCACGGCCTGCTCTGCACGACGATGTTCGGCGGGCCGGTCGTGATCGTCAACGGCCCGATGGCGCGCACGGTCGGCATGAATTCGGGCGTCAACGCGCTCGGGCAGGGCAACCGTGCGAACGCCTCGATCGGGCGCGCCCTGCAGCTCGTGATCCGCAACGTCGGCGGCGGCCGGCCCGGTGAAATCGACCGCTCGGCGCTCGGCACGCCGGGCAAGTACAGCTTCTGTTTCGCCGAAGCCGAAGACAGTGCGTGGGAACCGCTCTCGGTCGAGCGCGGCTACGCGCCAGGCACCTCGACGGTGACGCTCTTCGCCGGCGAAGGCGTGCAGGGGATCGTCGACCAGAAGTCGCGCACACCCGAATCGCTGGCGCGCAGCTACGCGCTCTGCCTGCGCGCGGTCTACCACCCGAAGCTGGCGCGGATGGGCGACGCGCTGCTCGTTGTCGCCCCGGATCATTGCCGGGTCTTTCTCGACGCCGGATGGTCGAAAGCGCGCTTGCGTGACGAGTTGATGGCGCTGCTGCAGTTGCCGACCGCGGAGATGATCGCCGGCGCGCAAGGCATCGCCGAAGGCATTCCCAAGGACTACCCGGCGACGACGATTTCGAAGTTCAATCCCGGCGGCCTGCTCATCGTCCGCGCCGGCGGCAGTGCCGGCCTGTTTTCCGCCATCATTGCCGGCTGGGGCGCTTCCGGCGAGATGGGTTCCACACCGGTATCGAAGGAGATCACCGCATGACGACACACCCCGTACTGCTCGACCCGACCGCGGAGCGAGCGCCGATCGCGCGAGCGCTGCGGGCCCGGCCGGCCTCGTTCGAAGGCCTCACGGTCGGCATCCTCGACATTTCGAAGGCCCGCGGCGATGTCTTCCTCGACCGCATCGCGACCCGGCTCGGCGAGCGCGGCATCGGCGTGAAGCGGTATCGCAAGCCGACCTTCGCGCGCCCCGCGCCGGCCGCGCTGAAGCAGCAGATCGCGGCCGAGTGCCACCTCGTCATCGAAGGCCTGGCCGACTGAGGATCGTGCACGTCGTGCTGTATGCATGACATCGCAGATCTCGAAGGCCGTGGCATTCCGGGTGTTGGCATTGCGACCACCGAATTCGTCCAGGCGGCGGCAAGCCAGTCGAAGTCGCTCGGCTTCGATCCGGCGCTCGTCTTCGTCGCGCATCCCATCCAGGACCGCAGCGACGACGAGTTGCGGGCGCTGGCCGATCAGGCGCTGGACCAGCTCCTCAAGGCGCTTTCGGCCTCCTGAAGCGGGCGGGCGGGGCCCGTGAGCCGGGACCCCGCTGCCACAGCCGCGACGCACCTGCCTGCCGTCGATCTTGTGCTCGGCTGGGCGCCGGTCGCGGCGCTCGTTGCGCTGCACGGACGCAGCGCCGTGCTCGAGGCCGTCCGCGCCGAGCTCGCCGCGCTGCGCGCGCTGCGATGGGACCGTGCGGAGCCGCCGCGCCGGATCGATGATGAACCCTTGGCCTCGTCGTCGGTTGACGAAGGTGCCATCGCCGACGCCTTCGACGAAGGCACCATCGCCGCAGTCATCGCCGCGAGGGTCGAAGCGGCGCGCGCGCCATCGCTGCGCAAGGTCTTCAACCTGACCGGCACGGTGCTGCACACGAACCTCGGCCGCGCGCCGCTGCCGGCGCAGGCCCTCGACGCGATTGCCCAGGTCGCCGCAGGCGCCTCGAACCTCGAATTCGACCTCGTGAGCGGCCGCCGCGGTGATCGCGACGACCACGTCGAGCCCTGGCTGCGGCGGCTGACTGGCGCGGCGGCGGCGACCGTCGTCAACAACAACGCCGCCGCGTTGCTGCTCGTTCTCAACACGCTCGCCTCGCGCAAGGAGGTGCTGGTGTCGCGCGGCGAACTGATCGAAATCGGCGGCGGTTTCCGGCTGCCGCAGATCATGGCTCGAGCCAGCTGCCAGCTCGTCGAAGTCGGCACGACGAACCGCACGCATCTGGCCGATTACGCCGACGCGATCTCGCCGAAGACCGCGTTGCTGCTGAAGGTCCACGCCAGCAACTACGAGGTTCGCGGCTTTACCGCGGCGGCCGACGCGCGCGCGCTCGCCGCGCTCGCGAAAGCCCGCGGCGTGCCGTTCGTGGTGGACCTCGGCAGCGGTGCGCTCGTCGACCTGGCGCGCTTCGGCCTGCCGCACGAGCCGACGCCCGCCGAAGCCCTCGCCGAGGGCGCCGACCTCGTCACGTTCAGCGGCGACAAGCTGCTCGGCGGCCCGCAGGCCGGCATGGTGGTCGGGCGTGCCGACCTCGTCGCCGCGATCCGCCACAACCCGATGAAGCGCGCGATGCGCTGCGACAAGCTCACGCTCGCCGCGCTCGGTGCGGTGCTGGCGCTCTATGCCGATCCCGAGCGCCTGCCCGAACATCTGCCTGCGCTGCGCTGGCTGACGCGGCCGGCGGCCGAGATCGCGGCCGCCGCGCTGCGGCTGGCGCCGGTCATGGCCGGCTGGCTCGGATCATCGGCGGGCGTCGAGGTCGTCGCGGTACAGAGCCAGATCGGCAGCGGCTCGCTGCCGGTCGACTTGCTGCCGAGCTTCGCGTTGCGCGTCGCCCCCGCCGACGGCAAGCGCGGCTCGGGGCGCGCGCTCGACGCGCTGGCGGCATCGTTGCGCCGGCTGCCGATACCGGTCATCGGCCGCATCGCCAACGGCGCCGTGCTGCTCGACCTCCGCTGCCTCGCGAGCGCCGACGACGAGACGGCGTTCCGCGCGCTCTTCAGCCCCGCGGCGCCGCCGTGATCGTCGCGACTGCCGGCCATGTCGATCATGGCAAGACCAGCCTCGTCAGGGCGTTGACCGGAATCGACACCGATCGGCTCGCGGAGGAGAAGCGGCGCGGCCTGTCGATCGATCTCGGCTTCGCCCATGCCGATCTCGGTGGCGTCGCGCCGATCGGCTTCATCGACGTGCCCGGCCACGAGCGCTTCATCCGCAACATGGTCGCCGGGGTCGCCGGCATCGACCTCGCCTTGCTGGTGGTGGCGGCCGACGACGGGCCGATGCCGCAAACCCTCGAGCACCTGGCGATCCTCGAATGGCTGGGCCTGCCGCGCTGCGCGGTCGCGCTGACGAAAGTCGATCGGGTCCCGGCCGAGCGGACCGCCGAGGCCGGTCGCGAGATCGAAGCGTTGCTCGCGCCGGGGCCTTTTCGCGGGGCGCCGCTTTTCCCGGTCGTCGCGACGACAGGCGCAGGCCTCGATCCCCTGCGCGCGCATCTGCGGAGTGCGGGTGCTTCGTGCCTCGAGCCGCCCCTCACCGGCCACTTCCGGCTTGCGGTCGACCGCAGCTTCACGCTCGCCGGCGCCGGCCTCGTCGTCACCGGCGCGGTGGTCGCCGGCCAGGCCCGCGTCGGCGACGCCCTCGTCGTCACGCCGCACGGGACAGCGGTGCGGTTGCGCAGCATCCAGACGCACGGCCAGCCCGTCGCCGAAGCGCGACGCGGCCAGCGCTGCGCACTGAACCTCGCCGGTGCCGGGCTGAAGCGCGAAGCGGTCAAGCGCGGCGACTGGGTCGTCGCGCCGCCGGCGCATGCACCGACTGACCGCCTCGACGTTCGGCTCGGCGCTTCGCGTGCTCTCGACCGGGCGCTGCGGCACGACAGCGTCCTGCAGCTTCACCTTGCCGCCGCGACGGTGCCGGCCCGCCTCGCCACGCTTGAAGGTAGGGCGATCGAACCGGGTTGCGAAGGCTTTGCGCAGCTGGTGCTGGAACGGCCGATCGGCGCGTTGCATGGCGATCGGTTCATCGTCCGCGACCCGGCCGGGAACCGCACGCTCGGTGGCGGCCACGTGGTCGATCCGTTCGGCTGGCCGCGTGGTCGCGCCCGCCCGGCGCGGCTCGAGCAGCTCGCCTCCCTCATGCACCCGGCCGCCGACACGGCGCTCGCTTCGCTGCTCGAGGGCGCAAGCGACGGCATCGACTTCGCGCGCTTCGTGCTGGCCCACAACCTGACCCGCGCCGAGGCCGATCCGCTGCTGCAGCGGCTGCGGGCGATCGCGATCGACACACGCAAAGGCGCGGCCACGCTGGTCGCGCAAGCCGACGACGGCGTCGCAATGCTGGCGGTCTCGCTGGCGCATTGGCAAGGGCTGCGGCAGCGCAGTCTGGCGCTGGTCGACGCGGTGCATGACGCAGAACCCGACCGCCTCGGGCCGCCCGAAGCGTCGCTCGCGCTGGCGCTCGGCAGGCGCGCTGGCGAGCCGTTGTTGCGCGCTGTACTGCGGTCGCTGGTCGATGAAGGCGAGCTGATCCGCGATGGCTTTTGCCTGCGCCGGCCCGCGCATGTGCCGCGGATGGCGACCTCCGACCGCGAGTGGCTGGACAAGCTGCGAACGGTCCTGACCATGGCAGGCCTGCGCCCGCCGATCGTCGGCGAGCTGGCGGCGGTGCTCGGAGATAAGCTGCCGGAGCTGCTCGGGCACCTCATCGACTTATCCCGGCGCGGTCATCTCGTGCAGGTCGCGAAGAACCGGTTCTTCCTGCCGGAGACAGTGCTCGAGCTGGCCGCTATTGCCGCAGAGCTCGCCGCCGTGTCGGCCGACCGCAGCTTCGGCGCCGCGGCCTACCGCGACCGCACCGGCCTCGGCCGCAACCTGACGATCGAGGTTCTCGAATTCCTCGACCGCGCCGAGGTCACACGGTTCAAGGCCGGGCAGCGTCGCATGGCCGAAGCGGCGGCCGTGGTACCGTGAAGCGAAGGAAAAGAAGCGCATCCCGGTGGAGCGCCCGGTCTTCAAAACCGGCGAGACGCGTCCGCGTGTCTGGTGGGTTCGACTCCCACTCTTTTCCGCCGCTCTGCGCTGTTCGTACCCCTGACGACGTGTCGAACCTGGGTCTCGGCGTAGATTGGGTCTCCCCGCACCGTTCACATCCACCCTCAGGCGCCGCCACCATGTTGCTACGTTCTCCACATGTTTCGAGAAGCGAGTTCGAAGCCGGCACCGGCTGGCACCTGAAACCCGAGGGCGCTTGTCAGGGTGACGTCTGCATTCCGCTGTCGCAGCCGGCTGGCGATCCGGTCGACGTCGCGCGCGTGGCCGCTGACATCGGCATGCCGCTGGTCGCCGCACCTGAATACGGGCTCTGGGCGCTCGGCCCGGCATCGATCGGCTCGCGCGCGCTGGCCAGCGCCGAAGCGCCGGATCTGCGTTTACCCGACCTGGACGGCCACGAATTCCGGCTGTCGAGCCTGCGCGGGCAGAAGGTCTTGCTCTTCGCCTGGGCACCTTACTGAGGCTGTTCCGGAGACCTGTCCGTGTGGCAGGCATTGCGGAACGAACTTCATCCGAAGGGCTTCGAGCTTGTCACCGTGGGTCTCGACACGCTCGGCGGTGCGGGTTGCCGCGCGTTCATCGAAGCGGCAAAGCCTGAACATCCATCGCTGATCGACCGACATCACGTGCTCGCCGAGCTGTTCGGCGTGATCAACATCCCGAGCAGCGTATGGATCGATGAGAGCGGCATGATCGTGCGGCCTGCCGAAACCGCCCCCGCGCCGCCGCGAGCCCCGGGAAGTGCACCCGGATTCAAGATACCGGACGAAGTGCCGCAACGCTTCGTCGAGATCAAGGCCGAGGCAGCAAAGATCAAGAAGGATGCGCCGGCCTACCATGCGGCGCTGCGTGACTGGGTCGACAACAGTGCGGCAAGTCGATTCGCGCTCTCTGCCGATGAAGTGGTGGCGCGTTCACGGCCGCGCGACGACGCGAAGGCGCTCGGACACGCCCACTTTCAGCTCGCGTCGCAACTCGAGATCGATGGCCGTCACGACGCCGCGGTGCACCACTTTCGTGAAGCCCATCGCCTGGTGCCGGACAGCTGGACATTCCGCCGACAGGCCTGGTCGCTCGAGAAGGTCGGCGATGGGCCGCTCGCCCGATTCTGGCAAGGACCGAAACCCGATGCGCCCGACGCCTGGCCTTATGAAGGCGACTGGCTGAGCGATGTGCGCAAGGCCGGAGCAGAAAACTACAACGAGGCGTGGCGACCTTAGTCGACCGGCACCAAGCGGCAGGCCACGTTCTTGGTGGCCGCCACGCTGCGTTGTCTTCGATCGTGATCGCCGCTGCTCACGCCAGCGCGCTCGCAGCGAACGCGGGCACGGCCCCTACGCGGTGAACTGAACGCGGCCAGCGGGCCGTTGCGGGCTTCGAGTGACTTGTGCAGAAGCCGACGCTCGAGCTTCGCGCGCGAGCGCCGCGACGGGTCGCTGTGTTGCGTTCATGTCCCCCCGGGCCGGGCTGTCCCCCGGGCCTCCTCCTTTACTTCACTCCGCACAACGACCCGCCGCATCGCTCGTGGCACCCGTGCTGCGGTTGGGCTCCACCACGAGCGACTGCCTCAGCGAACATCGCTGTCCGCTTTCACTCAGCTGCACTACGTCCACTTTGACCTAGCTACGCGCCACATTCCGGTCGAGCCTCGCACAGCTCACCGGGCGTCGCGAATATCCTTGGCGTGTCCACATCGTGCCGATAGACTGGACACCACGATGTCGTCGATATCACGTTAGGCCCCACACGAGCTGCAATTTACGCACACCACCAAGGTCTATTCCATGAAGCGCGTCATTCAGACCGCAACTGCTGCGGCTATGTACAACCCAGTCTCGCAGGCGACGCTGGCTCCGAACGGAATGTTCTACTCGGCCGGCATGATCGGGCGTTCGCCAGAAAGCGGCGAAATGCTTCCGTCTTTCGCCGAGCAAGCTCATCAAGCACTCCGCAACCTAGGGGCTTTACTTCGCGAGGCCGGCGGTGGCTACAAGGACGTCATGTTTGTGCAGCTGTACTTGCTCGACATGGGAGAGATCGAGCAATTCAACGAGATCTTTAAGGGCTATTTCCCTGTTGATCCGCCAGCGCGTGCCGTGTGTCAGCCTCTTAATCTCTATCCGGGTGCACTGGTCATGTTCACAGCGGTCGCGTGTGTGGCCCCCTTACAGGGACTTCCGAAGTAGTCAACGCATAGCTGTCATCCATTGCATTCTTTGGCTTGCTGCGTGACGCGATGGCGAAGCGGTGCTGGACAGAGAACAGACTGCCACTCTACAGACGGCCTTGTTGCACCGAGCG
>JANXWR010000604.1 GCA_025351025.1 Burkholderiales bacterium
CAGCGCGAGCGCGAACATCAGCAGCGCGACACGCGGGGTCAGCGGCACGCGGGCGCCGCAGGCGCTGGCCAGCCACAGCCAGGCCGCCAGCATCATGAGCATCCAGACAAACTGCAGCGCGTGGCCGCCGCCCCAGAACAGCACCTCGTAGTAGGCCTTGCCCGCCAGCGAACCGGGCATCGCGGCGAACGACCAGCCGAAGGCGAGCAGCGCCACGGCGGCCGAGATCGCACTCGCATTGAGGCCGAAGCGCAGCACCCCGCTGCCATCGAAGGCGAGTCCGAGTCGCGGTGCCGCCAGCAGGCTGCGCAGCACCAGCAGCGCAAAGCCGGCACCGAACACGAGCAACCCGCCGAGGAAGAGCTTGCCGTCGAGCACCGGAATGTAGTTGGCCATGATCGGCTCACCGGGCGCGATGAACGCGGCCAGCGACATCAGCGCGGCACCGGCCGCACACAGCCCCAGCGCTGCCCAGGCCAAAGGCCGTCCGCGCGATGAGCCGTTGATGCTCCACAGCATGCCGGCCATCGCGGCAAACCAGACCAGCACCGACAGGTCGACGTGCACCACCAGGGCAACGCGGAAAAAGTCGGCCACCGGCAACCAGCGGTTCAGCACCGGCGTGCGCGACAGCACCAGCAGCACCGAGAACACGCCCGAACCGATCAACGCCACCAGCCCGAGCCAGAGCCAGCCGCGGGCCAGTTGGCGCCGCGCGTCGTCCGGCACGGCCAGGGCGTAGTCGGCATCGTGCGCCGCCGTCGGCGCAAGTTCGGACCGCGGGTGGCCGAGGAGGGTGTCGGATGCGCTGCTCATTGGAACGTGATGCCGCCTTTCTCGGCGTCGAAGTCGATCACCAGGATCTGCGCCGGCTTCAGCATCACGACTTCGTCGCGCTGGTAGTCGAAGCCGGGGCTGCGCGCGTCGTCTTTCAGCCGAACATTGATGCGCTGCGGGCCGGCCGCGACTTGCAAGCGCCGATACACGGCCGAGGCACCGTCCCGCGACAGGCCCGACGGCAGAGCCACCTGACGCACGACCCGTGCGCCGTTGAGGTCGACCTCGACCGTCACCGGCGAGCGTTCGCGCGGGCACTTCATCGGCGCGCGCATGTTGGGCGGCAGCTTGGCCAGCTCGGCGCCGGTCAACGGCCGGCAGTCCGAGACCAGCTTGCCGTGATGACTGAAGCTGATCTTGATGAGCGCCTGGCCCGCTTCAAGATGCCGGTACGGTGGCCAGCGCGAGAAGACGCCGATGACCAGTGCGAACATTCCGTACAACAAGGCCTGGCCGATCCAGGCCATCGGCTTGATCGGTTCCCTGTCAGCCATGTCGATCCTCGGCTGTCTGCCCGGTGAGGTGCGCGGCGCGGCGCGATAGCCAACGCGCCCGCCATTCGGCCAGGAAGAACCAGAGCATCGCCAACGCGAAGGTCACGCCACCGGCGATTTCGATGATCAGCCCATAAGCGTAGCGGTACTGCCCGGTGACAGGGTCATAGACGGTGCACAGGATGCGCATCCGATCGAGGACGTCGGCGAGCCGCAGGCTCTGCGGCAGGGGGGCACCTCGCAGAAGTTGGCGCAGCGGCTCGCCCAGCTTGTCGGCTGACAGGCGCTCGCCGTAGACCTGGCTATAGATGCGGCCCTGCGCGTCCAGCACCGTGACCGCGAGCAGGTGATCGAAGCCGGCCGGGGTGGCGACATAGCTGAAGCCGAAGTCGCGCGTCAGCGCCTCCGCGATCGAGGCGTGCGGGCTGAGGAACTCCCAGTTCGGCGTGTCGATTTCATGGGCAAGCGCGAACGCGCGCAGCGCCTGAGGCGAGTCCGCGGGCTGGTTGAAGCCGATGCTGACCACGTTGAACTGGTTAGGGCCGACCACCTTTTGAAGCCCCTGCACCGCCTCGTACAGCGATCGCGTGCTGGTCGGGCAGACCTGGAAGCAGCCGGTGTAGATGAAGCTCACCAGCAGCGGCTTGCCGCGGTAGCTGGACAAGCGCACGGGGCGGCCTTCGCGGTCGAGCAGCGTGTAGTCACCGATCGCCTTGCCGATCACGGCCTGGCTGGTCCGCAAGGCGGCGCCGGGCTCGAGCCCCGGCGGCCGAGCGACTGCCGCCTCGGCCGATGCGTCGGCTGATGCGTCGATTCTTGCGGGGGGGCCTTGCGCCGACCCGGCTTGCGCCAACCCGGCTTGCGCCAACGAGATCGAGCCGATGCAGAGGCCAGTCCACAGGGCGAGCCACCAGGGCCGACGCGAGGGCACAGACGTGCGCGCGCCGTGGTCGCAAGGGAGAGTTGTCTCGAAACGGTGCATCGGGACTGGCCGGGGTGCGCACGCGACGCTCATGCCCTTGTGCGCAGATGACTCCGCCGACGGGTCAGCGCACCATGGCATCGACGGCTGCCGCGACGAGCAACAGGCTGAGCTGCAGCAGCGACGCGAAGAACGATCCCATCGCCGTGCGGCGGTTGGGCGTACGGGCCAGCAGCCGTGCCTTGTGCACGAAGTACAGGCCGCCCAACAGCGCGCCGCCCAGATAGACCGGGCCGGCGCCGAAGAAGGCCGGCAGCAGCGACGCCGCGACCAGCAGCACGGTGCTCCAGAAGACGATGCGCGCGGCGCGCTCGACTCCGACCACCACGGGAAGCATCGGCACGCCGGCAGCGGCATAGTCGGCGTGATTGGCGATCGCCAGGCTCCAGAAATGTGGCGGCGTCCACAGAAACAGCACCAGCGCGAGCAGCAGGGGCAGCGGGCCCAGCGCGGGGTCGGCGGCCGCCGCGCCGGCGAGCACGGCGAAGCTGCCGGCCAGGCCGCCCACGACGATATTGAGCCAGCTGCGGCGCTTCAGCCACACCGTGTAGACCACGGCATAGAAGAACGCGCCGAGGAAGACAAACAGTGCCGATACCGCGTTCAGCGCGAGCCATGCCGCACCGACCGAGACCGCCGTCAGGGTGACGATCAGCACCATCCAGGCTGGCGTGTGCGGCAACGC
>JANXWR010000012.1 GCA_025351025.1 Burkholderiales bacterium
GATCAGCTCAGCAAGGCCTGCGCGAACTCGCGCGCACCGAAGGTCTGCAGGTCTTCGAGCTTTTCGCCGACGCCGATGAAGTAGACCGGCATCACCGCGCCACCGGCATACGAGCGCTCGCGCGACCACAGCGCGATCGCCGCGAGCACGCCGCCCTTGGCCGTGCCATCGAGCTTGGTGATGATGAGTCCCGTCAGCTGCAGCGCGGCGTCGAAGGCCTGCGCCTGCGCCAGCGCGTTCTGCCCGGTGTTGCCGTCGATGACGAGCAGCACCTCGTGCGGCGTGCCCGGCTCCGCCTTGCCGATCGTGCGGCGGATCTTCTTCAGCTCTTCCATCAGGTGCGCCTGCGTCGCGAGTCGCCCCGCGGTGTCGGCGATGACGACGTCGCAGCCGCGGGCGCGCCCGGCGACGACCGCGTCGAAGGTGACGCCGGCCGGGTCGCCGCCTTCCTGGCTGACGATCTCGATGCGCTTGGCGCCGCCGCTGGGCGCCACCGTGTCGAGCGAATCGCCGCCCGGCTCGGCGCGCTCGGCCCAGGCCAGCAGCTGCTCGCGCGCCGCGGCGCGAAAGGTGTCGGCGGCGGCGAGCAGCACCTTCTGGTTCGCATCGACGAGATGGCGCGCCAGCTTGCCGACGCTGGTCGTCTTGCCGGCGCCGTTGACGCCGACGACCATGATCACGGTCGGCACGTGCTCGCCGATGACGAGCGGCTTTTCGAGCGGCGCCAGCAAGTCGGCGAGGCAATCGACGAGGAGGCCGCGCACCGCGCCGGGATCACGCAGCTCGGCGCGCGTGACGCGGCGCTGCATGTCGTCGAGCAGATGGCGCGTCGCCGCGACCCCGGCATCGGCCTGCAGCAGCGCGGCCTCGAGGTCTTCGTACATCGCGTCGTCGAGGGTCGCGCCGACAAGCGCCTGGGCGATGTTCGAGCCGGTCTTGCGCAAGCCGGTACGCAGCTTGGCGAGCCAGTCCTTGCGATCCTCCGGCGGCAGCGGCTCAGGCGCCGTCGCCACGGGCATGGACGCTGGCATCGGCGCGGGCGCCGACGGCTCGGCGACGGCCTCATCGCCCGGCGATGCGTCGGGCGGCTTCTTGCCGAAGAGGAGCTCGCCAACGTCGGCGTTGAGCCATTCGAGCGCGCTGCGCGGCCGGCCGCCGCCCGACGGCGCGGACGCCGGCTCCGCCGACGTCGGTGCGGTGCGCATCACTGCGTCCGGTGGATCGGCCGGTTTCTTCCTGAAAAAGCTGAACATGGGAAAGGGAGGCCGGGCCGGGATGTCGAGCGCCGCAGGGCGGCACGTGGTTTGGGGGAGCAGTGCGAGACGGCCGACCCCAAAACCGGTCGCTATACTCGTGGGCTCAGGCGCTTTAGCTCAGTCGGTTAGAGCGACGGAATCATAATCCGCAGGTCCGGGGTTCGAGTCCCTGAAGCGCCACCAGACCTCCATGCTTCGCCGCGCCCTCGCCTTTGCCGCCGCATGCCTCCTGGCTTTGCCGGCGGGCGCGCAGGTGCAGCGCAAGTTTCCGCAGAACGCATTGCGCGGCGCGATCGTCTTCGGCGCGGCACCCGACATCGCACTGAACGGCCAGCCGGCGCGGCTCGCGCCCGGCACGCGCATCCGCGACGCCAACAACATGGCCGTCGTGCCCGCGGCCGTCTACGGTGGACCGTTCCTGGTTCACTACACGATCGATCCCTTCGGCCTGGTCAAGGACATCTGGATCCTCACCATCGACGAGGCCGCCAACAAGCCCTGGCCGACGACGACGGACGAAGCCGCAGCCTGGACCTTCGATCCGATTGCGCAGGCCTGGACCAAGTCGTGACGACGTCGCGCGACGCCCGCCGCGCCGCCCCAGGGGCGTCGCCGCCCCCCCGGGAGGCATCGAACAAAGTGAGCGTGGGGACTCCGTCATCCAAGCCGAAAGTCTTCATCAAGACGTTCGGCTGCCAGATGAACGTCTACGACTCGGACAAGATGGCCGACGTGCTGTATGCGGCGGCCGGCTACGAGCCGACCGGCGACGTCGAGCAGGCCGACCTGATCCTCTTCAACACCTGCTCGGTGCGCGAGAAGGCCGAGGAGAAAGTGTTCAGCGATCTGGGCCGCGTCAAGCATCTGAAGGCGCGAGGCGCCCTGATCGGCGTCGGCGGCTGCGTCGCCAGCCAGGAGGGTGCGGCGATCGTCAAGCGGGCGCCCTATGTCGACTTCGTGTTCGGGCCGCAGACGCTGCACCGGTTGCCGGCGATGATCGAGCGGCAGCGCAGCGACCGGCGGCCGCAGATCGACATCAGCTTTCCCGAGATCGAGAAGTTCGACCATCTGCCACCGGCGCGGGTCGTTGGGCCGACCGCCTTCGTCTCGATCATGGAAGGCTGCTCGAAGTACTGCTCGTACTGCGTCGTGCCCTACACCCGCGGCGAAGAAGTCTCACGTCCCTTCGACGACGTGCTCGCGGAAGTAGCCGGCCTTGCCGAGCAGGGCGTGCGCGAGGTCACGCTGCTCGGCCAGAACGTCAACGCCTACCGCGGCGCGATGGGCGGCAGGGGCGAGATTGCCGACTTCGCGACGCTGCTCGAGGTGGTGGCCGAGATCCCGGGCATCGAGCGGATTCGCTACACGACCAGCCATCCGAAGGAATTCACGGCCCGCCTGATCGAGGTCTATGGCCGGGTTGACAAGCTCGTCGATCACGTGCACCTGCCGGTGCAGCACGGCAGCGACCGCATCCTCGCGGCGATGAAGCGTGGCTACACCTCGCTCGAGTTCAAGAGCACCGTCAGGAAGCTGCGCGCGCTGCGGCCGGGCATCGCCATCTCGAGCGATTTCATCGTCGGCTTTCCCGGCGAGACGGCGGCCGACTTCGAGCGCACGATGGCGCTCGTCGAGGACGTCGGCTTCGACCACAGCTTCAGCTTCGTCTTCAGCCCGCGTCCGGGCACGCCGGCGGCGCAACTGGCCGACGACACGAGCGCCGAAGAGAAGCTCGAACGGCTGCAACGGCTGCAGGCGCGCATCGAGGCGCAGGGCACGGCGATCAGCCGGTCGCGCCTCGGCACCATGCAGAAGATCCTCGTCGAAGGCGCGTCACGCAAGGGCGCCGGCGAGCTGATGGGCCGCACCGAATGCAACCGCGTCGTCAATGTCGCCGCGGCCGAAGACAGCAACGGCCAGCTCATCGACGTGCGCATCACCGAGGTGCGCGGCCACTCGCTGCGCGGCGAGCCTGTCGCCGCCTGAGGCGATGTCTGCCGCCGCCGTTTCAGCGGTTGCTGCGAAAGCCTGCCCACCAGAGGGCCGAAGCGCAGGCCACGACCATCGTGCCATAGGTCGCCATCTTGCCGTCGTGCTCGAAGACGACGAGGCCGAGCAGCGACACCGCGGCCATCGCCGCGCTCGGCCAGGCGCCCAGGCGCAGCCAGCCGACGCCGGCCAGCTCCCGACGCCACAAAAGCTTGGCGGTGCCGGCCGCGAGGTAGCCGACGACCAGCGACGGCGCGAAGAAGTTGGTGATGTGCCAGAAGGCATCGACCGGATTCAAGGGGCCATAGCCTCCGCGTCTGCCTGCATCGCGCAGGCGGCGCGAATTTTATAATCTGCCGATGAGCGTCTTTGCGCTGGGGCTCAACCACACGACCGCGCCGCTGGATCTGCGCGGGCGTTTCGCGTTTTCGCCGCAGCAACTGCCCGTCGCCCTGCAGGCATTTCGCAGCCGATACGAGCGGGTGAGCGAAGTCGCGATCGTCTCCACCTGCAACCGCACCGAGCTCTATGTCGGCGCCGACGTGGCGGCGGTCGATCCGGCGGTCGACTGGCTGGCCGGCGTCGGCGGCGTGTCGAGCCAGACGCTGCGTTCGCACGCCTACGTGATGGAAGGCGCCTCGGCGGCCCGGCACGCCTTTCGCCTCGCCAGCGGTCTCGACTCGATGGTGCTGGGCGAGCCGCAGATCCTCGGCCAGCTGAAGCAGGCGGTGCGCGAGGCCGAAAGCGCCGGCACGCTCGGCACGACGCTGCAGCAGATGTTCCAGCGCTCGTTCGCCGTCGCCAAGGAAGTGCGCAGCTCGACCGAGATCGGCAGCCATTCGATCAGCATGGCCGCCGCCGCGGTGCGGCTGGCCGCGCAGCTGTTCGAGTCGCTCGGCGAGACCAACGTGCTGTTCGTCGGCGCCGGCGAGATGATCGAGCTCGCCGCCACCCATTTCGCGGCGCGCCGGCCGCGCGTCCTGGCCATCGCCAATCGCAGCGTCGAGCGTGCCGAAGCGCTGGCGACGCGGTTCGCGGCGACGACCATGCCGCTGGCCGACCTGCCCGACCGGCTGGCCGAGTTCGACATCGTCGTGTCGTGCACCGCCAGCTCGCTGCCCATCATCGGTCTCGGCGCCGTCGAGCGGGCGCTGAAGGCGCGCCGGCACCGGCCGATGTTCATGGTCGACCTGGCCGTGCCGCGCGACATCGAGCCCGAGGTCAAGCGTCTCTCGGACGTCTATCTCTACACCGTCGACGACCTCTCGGCGCTCGTGCAGACGGCCGGCGAGAAGCGCGAAGCCGCGGTGGCGCAGGCCGAAGCGATCATCGAGACCGGCGTGCAGAGCTTCGTGCAATGGCTCGACCGACGCGGCTCGATCCCGCTGATCCAGGCCTTGCACGCGCAGGCCGACGACTGGCGCTCGCTCGAGATCGCGCGGGCGAGAAAGCTGCTCGCCGGCGGCGAGGACGTCGGCGCCGTGCTCGAAGCGCTTTCCAAAGGGCTGACGCAGAAGATGCTGCACGGCACGCTCGCCGAGCTGCGCGCCGCCGACGGCGACGAGCGCACCCGGCTGGCGCAGACCGTGTCGCGGCTGTTCCTGCGCACTGCCGGTCGCGCGCCAGGCGACGACAACAAGCGTTAGCGACGACCGCGTACCGCACCGTCGCGTGCTGTGGTCCTCGTCTCTGCCGCGTTGTCACTCTCGTCGGTCCGTCCCATGAAACTGTCCCTTCGCCAACAGCTCGAGCGCCTCGCGCTTCGCCTTTCCGAGCTCGACGCCACGCTCGCCGACCCGGCCATCGCCGCCGACATGAAGCGCTATCGCGAGCTGAGCCGCGAGCACGCCGAGGCGGCGGAGCTGGTCGCCCTGTTTCGCCGCCAACAAGCGCGCGAAGCCGATCTCGCGTCGGCAAACGAACTGCTCGCCGAGGCCGCCGGCGAACCGGCGATGGCAGCGCTTGCCCGCGAGGAGTCCGAAGCTGCCGCTGCCGACATCGAACGGCTGATGCGCGATCTGCAGACCGCGCTGCTGCCACACGATCCCGACGACACGCGCAACGTCTTTCTCGAGATCCGCGCCGGCACCGGCGGCGACGAATCGGCCCTCTTCGCCAGCGATCTGGCGCGCATGTACCTTCGCTATGCCGAGCGGCAGCGCTGGAAGACCGAGGTGATGTCGGAGAGCGCGAGCGATCTCGGCGGCTACAAGGAAATCGTCTTTCGCTTCGAGGGCGCTTCCGTCTACGCCCAGATGAAGTTCGAGTCGGGCGGGCATCGGGTGCAGCGCGTGCCCGTCACCGAGACGCAGGGCCGTATCCACACCAGCGCCTGCACCGTCGCCGTGCTGCCCGAGCCCGACGCGACCGAAGAGCTGACGCTCGATCCGAACGAGCTGCGCATCGACACCTTCCGCGCCAGCGGCGCCGGCGGCCAGCACGTCAACAAGACCGACAGCGCGATTCGCATCACGCACCTGCCAACCGGCATCGTCGCCGAATGCCAGGACGACCGGTCCCAGCATCGCAACAAGGCCAAGGCAATGGCCGTGCTGACGGCGCGCCTGCGCGAAAAGGAGCGCTCGGAGCGCGCCGCCAAGGAGGCGGCGACGCGTAAGAGCCTGGTCGGCACCGGTGACCGCAGCGACCGCATCCGCACCTACAACTACGCGCAGGGCCGCGTCACCGACCACCGCATCGGCCTGACGCTCTACAAGCTGCAGGCGATCCTCGACGGTGATCTCGGCGAAGTGATCGCCGCCTTGCAGGCGGCCCAGGCGGCCGAGCAGCTGGCGGCGCTCGAGAGCGGCGAGGCGTGAGCGACCGGAGCTCGGTCAGGGACGCGCTGGCCGAGGCGCGACGCCGCGGTGCGGATCTGCTCGATGCCCGGCTGATGCTCGCCCGTCTGCTCGACAGCACGCGGACGCAACTGATCGCCCACGACGAAGACCTGCTCGCACCCGAGGTCGGCGCGCGCTGGGCGGTCTGGCTGGAGAGACGCGCCGCCGGCGAGCCGCTTGCCTACCTTCTCGGCGAGAAGGAGTTCCACGGCCTGATGCTCGAGGTGACGCCCGACGTACTCGTGCCGCGGCCCGAGACCGAGCTGCTCGTCGACTGGGCGCTCGAGCTGTCGCCGACCCTGGGCGAGGCGCCACGGATCCTCGACCTCGGCACCGGCAGCGGCGCCATCGCGCTCGCCATCAAGCGGGCGCGTCCTCGAGCCCAGCTCACGGCGACCGACGCGAGCCGGGCGGCACTCGCGGTGGCCCGGCGCAATGCCGATCGCCACGCGCTCGACGTCGAATGGATCGAGGTCTCGTGGTGGCAGGGCCTGGAGGCGCGCCGCTTCGACCTGGTCGTCGCCAATCCACCCTACGTTCGGGAGGACGACCCGGCGCTGCCCGCCTTGCGCCATGAGCCCCGGTCGGCACTGGCCTCGGGCCACGATGGCCTGGAAGCATTGCGCGCCATCGTCGCCGGCATCGATCGCTCGCTGCGGGCCGGCGGCTGGCTCCTGCTGGAACATGGCTTCGACCAAGCCGAAGCCGTCCGCGCGCTGATGGCGGCGGCCGGCCTCGACGACATCGAGCTGCGCCGCGATCTCGCGGGCCACCCGCGCGCGACCGGTGCACGTCGGCCTTCGGGGCCGCGGTAACCGGCAGTGACAACCCTCACGGATTGACGCAAGCGCGGCGCGAGCGTCGTGCAAAAGCCGCGCGCCGGTCGCAATTGAAGCGCCGTTCGGCGCAAAGCAAACACGCGCCGGCGCCGCCGGTCGTAGGATGTTTTCTCAGGGGAATGGCAAGGTTTCGCCATTTGCCTCAACCGCCGGTTCGATCGAGGAGGTTGCCATGAATGTCTTGCGCTGGCTCGCCCTGTCCGCGGTGGCGTTCTCTCCTCTTGCCTCATGGGCCGAGGGCGACGGTCTCTCGGCCGACGCCGACCGCGTGCCCTGGGCACGCTTCCAGGGTCGCATCGCCTTGGCCGCCACGTCGCCGCTCCTGCGCAACGGCAACACCTCCTTCGACGGCACCGGACTCCAGGTCAATGGCCTGAGCCTCATGGGCGACGTCTACTTCGGCGCCGCGCCGGCGGATGGCAAGACCACGGCCGGCGGCTTTCGCGCCACCAGTGGCGTCATCGTCGGCGCGCGCAGCACGCTCTGGGGCACGCCGGCGCTGGCGCCTGCGAGCGGCCTGCTGAACGTCGACCGGCGCCTGTTCGGACCGTCGGCCAGCAGCCTCGGCTATACCTCGGATCCGAACAACGACGTCAGCGGCACCCTGCCCTACATCGGCATCGGCTACAGCAGCCTCGCTGCGCGCAGCGGCTGGAGCTTCAGCGCCGACCTCGGCCTGGTCTCGCTCAGCCCCGGCAACGTCGTGCACCTGGGCCGCGTCTTCGGCGGCGGGCAAAGCCTCGACGACGTCGTTCGCGACATGCGCCTGACGCCGGTTCTGCAGCTCGGCGTCTCGTATTCCTTCTGAATCACTGGCGGCACGTTTCCCGCTACAGTTGTCGGATCGAGTCTTTTTCGGGGCGGTTCGGCACCATGAGCGACGTTCAACAGCGCATCGACGAGCTGGTCAAAGGCCATCGCGTCGTCCTCTTCATGAAGGGAACGGCGCAGTTCCCGATGTGCGGTTTTTCCGGCCGCGCCATCCAGATCCTCAAGGCCTGCGGCGTCGCCGACCTGGAGACCGTCAACGTCCTCGAGGACGACGATATCCGCCAGGGCATCAAGAACTACGCCAACTGGCCGACCATCCCGCAGCTCTACGTCAACGGCGAGTTCGTCGGCGGCTCGGACATCATGACCGAGATGTACCAGGCCGGCGAGCTGCAGCAAACGCTCGGCGTTCCCGCCTGAGCCTCGTCGGCCGGCGCGCGGCGGCATGACCGCGGCCGGACGCCCGCCCCGTGTCGTCGTCGGCATCACCGGCGCCACCGGCGCCGTCTACGCGATCAGGCTGCTCGACCGGCTGCGCGAGACCGGCCACGAGACCCATCTCGTCGTCACGCCGGCCGGCGTGCTGAACGCGCACCACGAGCTCGGCCTCGATCGCCAGGCGCTCGAAGCCAAGGCGAGCGTCGCCTACAACCCGGCCGACATCGGCGCGGCCATCGCCAGCGGCTCGTTCGCGATCGACGCCATGGTCGTCGCGCCATGCTCCATGAAGTCGCTGGCAGCGATCGCGCACGGCCTCTCGGACAACCTGCTGACGCGCGCTGCGGACGTCGCGTTGAAGGAACGCAAGCGCCTCGTCCTCATGGTGCGCGAGACGCCGTTCAACCTGGCGCACCTGCGCAACATGACGGCCGCCACCGAGATGGGCGCGATCGTCTTTCCGCCGTTGCCGGCCTTCTACCATCGGCCGGAGTCGATCGACGAGCTGGTCGACGACAGCGTCGAGCGCGTGCTCGCGCTGCTCGGCGTCGAGGCGGCGGCGCCAAAGGCCTGGCGCGGTCTCTGAGCGTGGCGCACGGTCGTCAGCGGGCCGGGAACAACCAGCCGCGCTGCGCCGCGAACACCGCGTTCGGATATTCGGGCCGGCCGCGGCTGCCGTTGTAGCGGCCCAGGGCGAGATAGAGGTCGCCCTTTTCCAGGTCGAGGTAGTGG
>JANXWR010000018.1 GCA_025351025.1 Burkholderiales bacterium
AGGGGCCCGGCCGTGCAAAGCCTTGCGGACCAAAAAAAGGGCTTATGTTGTCTTGGCACAACGAGGATTTCGCCGGATGTATCAAGGCCGGCGAGCTATCCTTTCCGCTCTGATGGACCCGATTTCTCTGACCCCGGGCGATCGCTTGCTGACCGGTCTGGACCTGGCCTTGCGATCGCTCACCGGCACGTCGCACGCCGGCCGGCCAACGCCGGCCGCGGCGCAGCCCGACGCACCGCTCGACGACGCGGCGCGGCGCGAGTCGGGAGCCTTGATGCGCGTCAACCATGTCGGCGAGGTCTGTGCCCAGGCGCTCTACAGCGCGCAGGCGCTGGCCACGCGTAGCCCGGCGCTGCAGCGCCAGTTCGCGCTGGCCGCGGCCGAGGAGGCCGATCATCTCGCCTGGACCGCGGCGCGCCTGCGCCAGCTCGGCGCGCGGCCGAGCCTGCTCAATCCGATTTGGTATCTCGGCGCTTTCGGCATCGGCCTCATAGCAGGGCGGATGGGCGATGCGGCAAGCCTGGGCTTCGTCGTCGAGACCGAGCGCCAGGTCGAGCAACACCTGGGCAGTCACCTCGACCGCCTGCCCGCCGGCGATCTCGCATCACGCGCCATCGTCGGCCAGATGAAGGCCGACGAGGCTGGCCACGCCCTCGCCGCCGAAAACGCGGGCGCCGCCCACCTGCCCTGGCCGGTGCGCATGGCGATGCGCGCTGCCGGCCGGGTCATGACGGCGACCGCGCACTACGTCTGAGGCGCCGCCGCGGACAGCGGGTCGCTGCCTGCGGTTCGGACTTCGAAGCTGGTCGTGATCGCCGCCGTCTTGCCGAGCATGATCGTCGCCGAGCAGTATTTCTCGTGCGAGAGCACGATGGCGCGCTCGACCGCGACCGGCGCCAGGCTCACGCCGGTGACGATGAAATGCATGTGGATCTTCGTGAACACCTTCGGGTCCTGTGCCGCGCGCTCCGATGTCACGGCGACGCGGCAGGCGCGCACGTCGTGTCGGCCCCGGCGCAGGATGAGGACGACGTCGTAGGCGGTACAGGCGCCCGTGCCGGCGAGCACCGTCTCCATCGGCCGCGATGCAAGATTTCGTCCGCCGCCATCGGGCGAGCCGTCCATCGTCAGCAGATGGCCGCTGCCCGTCTCCGCAGAAAACGCCATGCCGCTGGCCGGCATCCAGTCGATCGTGCACTCCATGTCGTTCGTCCTTCGAGTGCAATATTGCACTGCAACAAAAAAGCCCCTACACTCGTTTTCAAGCGGTCGACGGAGCGGGCTTTCGACAGGCACGCCTCACCACCGCACCGATTGTCTCCTCCACCTTCTCTATTGGTGGATTCAGCCCATGGCAGCAATGCCCTGGGCTTTTTTCCTGGCGTCCGCGGCGCGCCGAGCGAGGGAGATCGCAATGGCGCCAACGTATGATGCGGTGCCGCAATCGTCAGCCGCGGGGAGACATCGAAAGGCATGGCGACCTCGTCCCGCAAACCCGCGCCGAACAAGGTGCCGTCACGCCGCGCCCTGCCGCTCGCGGGCTACCTGCAGAAGATCCTGACGGCGCGCGTCTACGACGTCGCGATCGAGTCGGCGCTCGATGCCGCGCCGCGCCTGTCGGCCCGCCTGAAGAACCACGTTCTCTTCAAGCGTGAAGACACGCAACCCGTCTTCAGCTTCAAGCTGCGCGGCGCCTACAACAAGATGGCCCATCTCTCGCCCGAGGCGCTGGCACGCGGCGTGATCTGCGCGTCGGCCGGCAATCATGCGCAGGGCGTCGCGCTCTCCGCCAGGAAGCTCGGCTGCAAGGCGCTCGTCGTCATGCCGACGACGACACCGTCGCTGAAGATCGCGGCCGTACGCGCGCTCGGCGCCGAGGTCGTGCTGCATGGCGACAGCTACTCCGACGCACATGCTCGCGCGCGGGCGCTCGAGACCGAGCGCGGCCTCAGCTTCGTGCATCCCTTCGACGACCCCGACGTGATCGCCGGCCAGGGCACGATCGCCATGGAGATCCTGCGCCAGCACCAAGGGCCGATCGACGCGATCTTCGTCGCCATTGGCGGCGGCGGCCTGGTCTCCGGCATCGCCGCCTACGTCAAGGCGGTGCGGCCGGAGATTCGCATCGTCGGCGTGCAGATGAACGACTCCGACGCGATGCTGCGCTCCGTGCGCGCCGGTCGGCGCGTCGAGCTCGCCGACGTCGGCCTTTTTTCCGACGGCACCGCTGTCAAGCAGGTCGGCGCCGAAACCTTTCGCCTGGCGCGCCGCCTCGTCGACGACTGGGTCGTCGTCGACACCGACGCTGCCTGCGCCGCCATCAAGGACGTGTTCGAGGACACGCGCAGCATCCTCGAGCCGGCCGGCGCGCTCGGCGTCGCCGCCATCAAGCAATACGTGCAGAAACGCCACACGAAAGGCGAGACCTACGTCGCCATCACCTGCGGCGCGAACATGAACTTCGACCGGCTGCGCTTCGTCGCCGAGCGGGCCGAGGTCGGCGAGGAGCGCGAGGCGCTGTTCGCCGTCACTATCCCCGAAGAGCGCGGCAGCTTCCGCCGCTTTTGCGCGCTGGTCGGGCCGCGCGCCGTCACCGAGTTCAACTACCGGATTTCCGACGCCGATGTGGCGCACGTCTTCGTCGGCATCGCCACCGTCGACCGCGCCGAATCGGCGCGACTGAAACGACACTTCACGAGCCACGGCTTTGCCGCACTCGACCTCACCGGCGACGAGCTGGCCAAGGAGCACGTGCGCCACATGGTCGGCGGGCGCAGCGCCCTGGCCCGCGATGAGCGGCTCTACCGCTTTGTCTTTCCGGAGCGTCCGGGGGCGTTGATGCGCTTTCTCTCGAGCATGCCGGCAGGCTGGAACATCAGCCTCTTCCACTACCGCAACCAGGGCGCCGACTACGGCCGCATCCTGGTCGGCATCCAGGTGCCGCCAGCCGACGAGCAGGCCTTCTCCGACTTCCTGGAAACGCTGGCCTACCCGTGCGCCGACGAAACCGGCAACCCGGCCTACCGGCTGTTCCTGCAGTGAGGGCGCGCGCCTATTGCGAGCGGAAGTTGTCGGGCGACGGCAGATTGGGGTTCGGCGGCAGCTGATTGGCCGAGCCGGGCGCCGGCCCGGCCGGCGGCGGCACGAAGCCCGGTGCCATCTGCGGCGGTGCACCCGGCACCGGCACTGAATTCGGCCGCGGCGGCAGCATGACCGGATTGCCGGGAGCGCCGGGCGCGCCCGGCGGCGGCAGCACGCCGGTCGCCGCCGGCGGCAAGGTCGGCAACTCGAGCAACATGCTGCGCGCGCCTTGCGCCGGGCCGAGCGACGCGGTGCGCAGACCGACCGACTGCAGCACGAGGTCGCTGTCGAGCCTGGCACCGACGGCATAAGCCCGGGGCGCCTTGCCGTCGACGGCGATGAGGGCGAGGCCGTAGGCGCCGGTCCCTTGCAGCGTGCTCGATTTCGGCGCCATGACGCCGATCAGGCGATACCGCGAAGGCGCTTCCAGCCTGGCTTCTTCAGCGACCGCCAGCACCGGCGCGGCGCCGAACAGGCGGGCCAGATCGCCACGTGGCGGTGCGGCGCGGTCGATCGGCACGGCGTAGGCGGGCGCCTGCGGCACCGAGACACCGAAGCGCAGCGCCCAGAACACCGCGCTGGCCGCAACGAGCGACCAGATCACGAATGCCGACAGGCGGGCGAACATGCGGCGATTATGATCGAGCCCCCTCGCCACCGAGGCAGCCGACCGGTAGAACTCCACGATGCGATCGACGATAAAAAGCCTGCGCAAGAGCCGCGGCTTCACCCTGATCGAGCTGATGGTCGTGCTCGTCATCATCGGCGTGCTGGCAGCACTGATCGTCCCGAACATGCTCGACCGCGCCGACGACGCGCGCGTCACCGCGGCGCGCACCGACGTCAACAACCTGATGCAGGCGCTCAAGCTCTACAAGCTCGACAACCTGCGCTATCCGAGCGGCGAGCAGGGGCTGCAGGCACTCGTCGTCAAGCCGACCATCGGCGTCATCCCGCCGAACTGGCGGCCCTACCTCGACAAGCTGCCGGCCGATCCCTGGGGCCACCCGTACCAGTTCGCCAACCCGGGCTTGAAGGGCGAGATCGACGTCTACAGCTTCGGCGCCGACGGTGTGGTCGGCGGCGAAGGCCGAAATGCGGACATCGGCAACTGGCAGTAACGGAGCCCCCACGCTCTCTTCGTTCGCTGCCCCCCGGGGGGGCGCGGCCGGGCTTGGGGCGGCCCGGCGCCCGGCCGGAG
>JANXWR010000030.1 GCA_025351025.1 Burkholderiales bacterium
AGCTTGTCCTCGTCGATGGTGTGAAAGCCGTCGACCGAGAGCTTCTCGCCGTTCGGCAGGGTCGCGTCGGCCTTCATCTCCTTGAGCAGGCCGAGCATGACGACGCGCTCGCAGAAGGCGCGCGTGCGCTCGGCCTCGAGCTCGAAGCGCTCGAGGAAATCCATGGCCCGCTTGAGCGCCGGCGCCGGCGCGTCGTCGGCCTCGAACAGCGGCTCGCCGGCCTGGTCGGAAAAGCCGCCCCAGGCCTCGTCGACGAGGACGTTGATGCCCGACGCGCCCGGCATCGTGGCGGTCGAGAAGGGATAGCGGCGGATGTAGGCCGGGATGTAGCGCGCGTCCCAGCGCGTGCCGTCGACGTGCAGGTTCTCGCCATGGCTGAGGCCGAGCAGGGCGACCGACGCCATCACCGGCCGCCCGGCAACGTCGTGCCGCCCGGTCTCGACGAAGACGATCGGAAACTCGAGCGCCGCCTGCGGAAACTCGGTCGCGGTGATGAAGACGGCGTGCAGCTCGCGGGCGATCGAATAGTCCTCGAGCGGCACGATCCTGCGGCTGCGATGCACTGCCGGGTCGAGCGGGATCGAGCGGTGGTAGAGCGTGGGCGCGGGGCGAATCAAATGTGGGCTCCAGTGGAGTCGGGTGTGAGCGCTTGGGCGAGCACTTTGTCGACGCGCTTGCCGTCGAGGTCGACGACTTCGAAGCGCCAGCCTTCCCATTCCACCGAATCGGCGGTCTCGGGAAGGCGCCCCAGCAACAGCATGATCATGCCTGCGAGCGTGTTGTAGCGGCCGCGGTCCTCTTCGGGCAGCTCCTTGAGCGCCAGCCGGTCCTTCAGCTCGGGCGTCGGGATCAGGCCGTCGAACAGCCAGCTGCCGTCGTCGCGCTGCACCGCCCAGGAATCGGCCTCGGTCTCGGTGCTGAATTCGCCCGTGATCGCCTCCAGCACGTCGCGCACGGTGATCATGCCCTGCACCTCGCCGTATTCGTCGACGACGAAGACGAGCTGCGCGCTCGAGGCGCGAAACTGCTCGAGCAGGCCCATGCCGGAAAGCGTCTCCGGCACGAACACCGGCGGCTGCAGGTGCGCTTCGAGGGCGAACGGCTTGCCCTGGATCGACTGCTGCAGCAGCGACTGCGCGCTGATGACGCCGAGCACGTCTTCGAGGCCGCCGCGGCAGACCGGGTAGCGCGAATGCTCCTCGTCGGCGATGACGCGCAGCACGTCCTCGGCGGTTGCCGTCGCCTCGAGCCAGACGATCTCGGCACGCGGGATCATCATCGAGCCGACCTGCCGGTCGTCCAACCGGAACACGTTGCGCACCATCTGGTGCTCCTGCGCCTCGATGACGCCGGCGTCGAGCCCTTCTTCCAGGCTGGCCGCGATCTCTTCCTCGGTGACGCTGCGGTCGGGCGCGCCGCGCACGCCGAGCAGATGCAGCGTTGCCTCGGTGCACCACGAAAGCAGCTTGACGAAAGGCCGTGTCAGCAGCGAGAGCCATTCCATCGGCCGCGCCACCAGCCTGGCGATCGTTTCGGGATATTGCAGGCCGAGCCGCTTCGGCACCAGCTCGCCGAAGACGATGCTGAGAAAGGTGATGGTGACGACGACCATGCCGGTCGCCGTGATCTCGGCCGGACGCTCGCGGATGGCGAAGGTCTCGTGCAGCCAGTGCGCGAAGGGGCCCGAGAAGGCGGCATCGCCGACGATGCCGTTGAGGATGCTGATCGAGGTGATGCCGATCTGCACCACCGAGAGCCACTTGGTCGGGTTGTCGTGCAGCGCCATGGCGTGGCTGGCGCCCGAATCCCCCGCCTCGACCATGACCTGCAGCCTCGCCCTTCGGCTGGCCGTGAGCGCCATCTCCGACATGGCGAACAGCGAATTCACGAAGATCAGGAAGAGCAGCAGGGCAACGTCCATGCGGGGCGCAGCGGTGTCGGGCAGGCAGCGTAGCAGAATCGAAACCATGGTTTACCTGCTCGGCGACCTCCAGGGTTGCGCCTCGGCGCTCGAACGCCTGCTCGCCGAGATCGGCTTTTCGGCGTCGCGCGACCGCCTCTACGTGCTCGGCGACCTGGTCAACCGCGGCCCGGACTCGCTGGGCGTGCTGCGCCGCTTGCGCGATCTGGGCGACGCCGCGACCTGCGTGCTCGGCAACCACGACTGGCACCTGCTCGCCGCCGCCGCCGGCGTGCGGCCCAAGCACCGCAACGACACGCTCGACGACATCCTCGATGCCCCCGACCGCGAAGCCTGGCTCGAGTGGCTGCGCCATCGCCGCATGGCCGTGTACGAGCATGGCTGGCTGATGCTGCACGCCGGCGTCGTGCCGCAGTGGGACCTGGCGGCGACGCTGGCGCTCGCCGCCGAGCTCGAACAGCAGCTTCGCGATGCGCCGCCGCGCGAGTTTCTGGCCGCGATGTTCGGCAACGAGCCTCTGTGCTGGCGCGACTCCCTCGCCGGCGACGAGCGGCTTCGCTTCACGCTCAACACGCTGACGCGGATCCGCTTCGTCGCCGCTGACGGCACGCTCGAGTTCGCCAGCAAGGACGGCGCCGACACCGCACCCGCCGGCTACACGCCCTGGTTCGACGCACCCGGCCGCAAAACGGCCGGCACGCCGATCGCGTTCGGGCACTGGTCGACGCTCGGCCTGCTCGACCGCACCGACCTGCTCGGCCTCGACACCGGCTGCGTCTGGGGCGGCAAGCTCAGCGCCGCGCGCATCGACGGGGGCCGGCGCGAGATCGTGCAGGTCGATTGCGATCAGGCGCAACGGCCGGGATGAGGCGTGCATCCGAAGCCGGCCCGTCCGCGTAGCTGCCGACGCAGCCCGCCATACTTCGCACGTGCATCGCGCTTCGCCCTTCGCCTTCAGCCCGTACACGCGGCGGCTCGTAGCTTGCGTCCTCGCCTGCCTGGTGCCGCTGCAGGGCCTGGCCGCCGCCATGGTCGCGGCAGTCGGCCCGGCGCATACGCACAAGCCGATCGCGACGAAGCTCGTGCTCGAGGACTTTCGGCGCGCACCGGCATCGGTCTCGACGCTGCCGACGCACGTCGCCACGGCCCTCGGCCACTTTCACGGCTCGGACACGCCGCTGCGTCACCACCATGCGCGCGGTGACGCCGGCGTCGTCCTCGCCGACGGCGCAGCGCTGCAATCGGCCGGCGACGGCGACGACGTGAGCATCAGCCCGTCGCTTGCCGTCTTCGTCGCACTGCTTCCTTCGGCGATGGCGGCGCTGCCTGCGGCGCCCGATTCCGCCGCAGCGGCGCACGCGCCGTGGGCGCCGCAGACGCACTGCCCCGCTCTGCCCGAACGACCGCCCCGCGCCTTGGCCTGAACGCGCCGCCCACCGGCAGCGCGTGTCACGAGGCCACGCCCGACCGGCTCGGCCGGGCGCAATTCCAGAGTCAATTCGACGGGGCATGCATGTCTTCATTCGACGCTTTCGCAGCGAGGCGCTACGCGCGCTCGCTGCTTTCCGCCGCGGCCGGGCTGGCCTGCGCGCTGGCCGCCACCGCGCAGCAAGCACGTGACAAACCAGCATCCGTCGACGCCGGCCCGACCGTGCTCGCGCAGGCCGCGCCGCAGCAACTGCCGCCGGTGCAGATCCAGGGCAACTACATCAACTCGGTGGGCAGCTCCGATGCGGCAAGTGCCGGCACCGTGACCTCGAAGCTGATCGAAAGCCGACCGACGCTGCGTCCGGCCGAAGTGCTGGAGTTCGTGCCCGGTGTCATCGTCACGCAGCACAGCGGCGACGGCAAGGCCAACCAGTACTACCTGCGCGGCTTCAACCTCGACCACGGCACCGACTTCTCGACCTTCGTCGACGGCATGCCGGTGAACATGCCGACGCACGCGCACGGCCAGGGCTACAGCGACCTGAACTGGCTGATCCCCGAGCTGGTCGACCGCATCCGCTATCGCAAGGGCCCGTACTACGCCGAAGAAGGCGACTTCTCGTCGGCGGGCTCGGCGCGCATCGGCCTCTTCGATTCCTTGCCACAGGGCGTCGCGTCGGTCACGCTCGGCGAGGAGCGCTACGCGCGCGCCCTGCTCGCCAACTCGAATGCGCTCGGCGGCGGCAACCTGCTCTACGCGATCGAGGCGGCGCACAACAACGGGCCCTGGGACAACCCCGAGAAGTTCCATCGCCTGAACGGCGTGTTGCGCTACAGCTTCGGCGACGACCGCAACCGTTCGTCGATCACGGCGATGGGCTATGCGGCAAGCTGGAATTCGACCGACCAGATCCCGCAGCGCGCCATCGACTCCGGGCTCATCAGCCGCTTCGGCGCCATCGATCCGACCGACGGCGGCCACACCGAGCGCTACAGCCTCTCTTACCAGACTGCGCATCGCTTCGACGACGGCGAGCTTCGCATCAACGCCTACGCTATCCGCTCCAAGCTCGACCTGTTCTCGAACTTCACCTTTTTCCTCGCGCACCCGATCGACCTCGACCCGACCCAGATCGACGGCGATCAGTTCGAGCAGGCCGAGCAGCGCAAGGTGTTCGGGCTCGCCGCCAGCCGCTCGTGGAACCTGAAGCTCGGCGGGTTCGACACGACGACGACGATCGGCATGCAGCTTCGCCACGACCGCCTGGACCCGGTCGACCTCTACAGCACGGTTGCCCGGCAACGCGTGGCGACGACGCAGGAGAGCACGGTGCGCGAGAGCAGCGCCGCCCTCTACGTCGAGACCCAGGTCGAATGGACGCGCTGGTTTCGCAGCGTCGTCGGCTTGCGCGGCGACCGCTTCTGGTTCGACGTCAAGAGCTCGATCCCCGAGAACACGGGCAAGACCAACGCCGGCATCGGCTCGCCCAAGCTCTCGCTCATCTTCGGCCCGTGGGCGAAGACCGAGTACTTCGTCAACGTCGGCACCGGCTACCACAGCAACGACGCGCGCGGCACGGTCGAGACGGTCACACCAAAGGAGCGCGCTCCTGCCACTCCGGTGACGCCGCTCGTGCGTTCCAAGGGCGGCGAGCTCGGTGTTCGCACGGAAATCGTCCCCGGCCTGCAGAGCTCGCTGGCGCTCTGGCGATTGAAGCTCGGCTCGGAGCTTGTATTTTCTGGAGATGCCGGCGATACGTCACCCAGCCGGGCCAGCGAACGGCACGGCATCGAGTGGAACAACCACTACGTCGCGACGCGCAGGCTCCTGCTCGACGCCGACCTCTCGGTCTCGCGGGCACGATTCACGGAGTTCGATCCGGTGGGCGACCACATCCCCGGCTCGATCGAGAGCGTCGCCTCGTTCGGCGTGACCGTGACCGACTACGGACCGTGGTTCGGCCAGTTCCAGCTCCGCTACTTCGGCCCGCGCGCCCTGATGGAAGACGACTCTGTGCGCTCCAAAGCGACGACGCTCGCCTACGCGCGCGTCGGCTACAAGATCTCGCCGGCTGTCAAGGTGGCGCTCGACGTCTTCAACCTGTTCGACCGGAAGGCCAGCGACATCGACTACTTCTACGCGTCGCGACTGAAGGGCGAGCCAGTCGACGGCGTGAACGACATCCACTTCCATCCGGTCGAGCCACGCAGCTTTCGCGTCACGTTGACCGCGAACTTCTGAGAGCGCCAAGGGCGAACGGCGCGTGCCGGCAGGCGTCGTTCACCGGCCCGTGTCCCACTGAAGAATCGGCGGGATCGGCGCCGTCGCCTGCGTAGGCAGCGGCTGCGGGTGCTTGCCGAGAGCGAGGCCTCCGCGGTGGAGGCGCGGTTGCGCCCGACGGTCAGCCGATCGTTTCCGCGCCCGCTCGCGGCGCCGTCACTGGCCGACGATCGCCGGCTTCATCGGCCCCAGTGCGCCGAGGAGCTCGCCCTTTTCCTTCGCTGGGACCTTGAACTTGTCGAGCGTCTTGACCAGATCCTCGACGAGCGCGTCAAACTCCGGCCCGCGGATGTTCATGCCCCTGTGCGCGCTCATCATGTCCTTGCCGGTGTAGGTGCACGGACCGCCGCTGGCGGCGCAGATCTGGTCGACGAGCTCCATCTTCAGATGCGGAATGTTGGCGTTGGCGAATCGCCCGTTGATCCGCGAATCGGCGGCGACATTGCCGATGAAGTCGTCGACGACAGCGGTGATCGCCGGTTTGCCGCCGAGCCGGGTGTAGAGCGACTGGTCCTGCATCGGCTTCATCGATTCCATCGACGAGCAGGCGGCGATCGAGGCGGCGACGGCGAGCGCCGACGCGGTGCGAACAAAGGTCCTGAGCATGCGTATCTCCCGAGTTGATGGGTTAGCCACGGACGAGCGCGGAGCGGTCGACCGGCACGCGATACGGACAAAGACGCCTGGCGGATGCATCGGTCATTCGGTGAAAGCTGCCGACGCGATTACCGGCGCCCTGCAATCCGGCGACCGGGGCGCGTGCCAGAATCACGGCCGCTGGCCGTTCAGCGGAGACGTGGCCGAGCGGTTGAAGGCAGCAGTCTTGAAAACTGCCGAGGGGGAAACTCCTTCGTGAGTTCGAATCTCACCGTCTCCACCAGCCGGCCGCCCTGCATCGACGGCGCTGGCACGCTGATTGCGAACTGCACTCTGATTCCGGCCATGGATTTCGACCACGACGATTCCCCCGAGCGCGCGCATGCAGTGTTCCGCGCCTTCGCGCTCGCCTGCCGCATCGAGCGCGACCGCCGCGCGCTCGCCGACATGGCGGCCGACGACCTTCGCTTCGAAGCCGCGCTGGCCGATCGCGGCGTCGCCGACGCGTTCGCGGCCCGCGTCATCGCCGCCGCCAAACGCTAGGAGACTGCCATGGACGAGCTCGAGTCGCTGCGGGATCAGATCAACGAGCTGCAAGGCAGCCTGCTGGCAATGGAGTGCTTCATGAACTCGCTGAGCCAGTCCCTGTCGGCCGACGCGCGGCCGGTCGTGCGCGCCTCCTATGCCAGCGAGTCGGAGGCTTTTCGCGCCGCGCTGATGAGCTCGACCGCGCCCGAGGCGACCGTCGATGCCTTCGAGCGCGACGTGCAGCGCGCGATCCAGGTGCTCGGCGAACCCGGCGAAGAAAACCCGGTGTCATCCTGAGCGAAGCGAAGGACCCCTGCTTCGGAGACGAGATCCTTCGCTTTGCTCAGGATGACAGGGCTCGTCAGCCGATGCAGGTCCGGTTCTTTCCGGTCCGCTTGGCTTCGTAGAGCGCCTGGTCGGCGCGCTCGAGCGATTCTTCGATGCGCTCCTGCATCCGGTAGCTGGTCACGCCGGCCGAGAAGGTCACGAAGACCTGCTTTTCCTTGTGCATGAAAAGGCCGCCGGTCAGCGAGCGCTGCAGCCGCGTCAGGATCTGCTCGCCGTCGTCGACCGGCGTTTCCGGCAGCAGCACGACGAACTCCTCGCCGCCGTAGCGGGCGATCCGGTCGGTGGGCCGCAGCGTCTTGCTGACGATGCTGGCCAGCGACTTCAGCGCCTCGTCGCCGGCGCTGTGGCCGAGCTCGTCGTTGAGCCGCTTGAAGTTGTCGATGTCGAGCAGGCCGATCGCGAGATGGCCGCCGTTGCGCTCGAGCTTGGCCCGCTCGATCTCGAAGGCCTGCATCAGGCCGCGCCGGTTCGCGATCTGCGTCAGCTGGTCGGTCGAAACCTCGTCGGAGAGGCGCCGCATCTCGTCTTCGAGCTTGACGACACGCTCCGAGAGGCCGGTCGCCTTGCTGTGCTCTTCCTGCAGCCGCTCCTGCGTCTGCTGCACCAGCGTCTGCACGGCGCGGCTTTCGTTGACCATCTCGCGGACGACGCCGGTCAGGCTCTTGAGCGAATCGGCTTCCTCGATCACTTCGGCGTAGCGACCGACGCTCTGGCTGAAGTCGCCGGTCTTCGAGCCCAGCTCGTTCAGCTCGGCGAGCATCTGGTGGATCAGACCCTTCAGCGCATCGCGCGCCTGCTCGCGCTCGCCCTTGACCTCGGCATGGCGGGTTCGCGCGTGGTGCAGCATGTCGCTCACCGCGCGCACGCCCCGCGCCGTCAGGCCGTCTTCGATCTTCATACGCATCGCGTCGCACTGGCCCTTGACCCAGCTGTCGTTCTCGGCCAGCTCGGTAAGGCTCGCGGTCAGCTCGTGGCAAAGCTTGCCGAGCTGGTCGAACAGGTGGTGGCGATGCTGCAGCACCCGCTCGGCACGCAGGCAGACGGCCTGGGCCTCGTCGACGAGCGGCGCCTGCGGACCCTCGGCACCGAGGCGGCCGACCAGGCGCGAGAGCTCCTCGCTCAGCTCGCGGTTGGCGTCGTCGTTGCTCGGCATCGCCTGCTGCAAGGCGTTACCCATGGCATGGGCGACGCGCTTCCAGGCCAGCGCGGCGGCCACGCCCTCGCCCGTCGCCGGCGCTTCGACGTCGTTCGCGGCCGTGGCCAGCACCGGCGCGACGGGCTCGGCGACGGCCGGAGCGTCGCTCGCCGCATGCGCGTCGGCCACGCCGGCGACGTCGACTTCGGTAGCCGCGGTGTCGCTGTCCCAGCTGTTGACCAGTTGCGCGAGGCGCTGCTGCAGGCGGCGCGCGTCGCTGCGGCTGCCCGCGAGCACGCGCTGGATGCCTTCCTTGCGGCGCGCCATGGTCCAGTTGCGGCCACCGCGCTCGACGCCGCGCACGATCCGGTCGATCAGCGTCGCCAGTGCATCGCCGGGCGATGCCATGTCGCCGGACTCGTGGCGCCAGGCGCGCTCGTAGTTCTCGGGTGTCGGCTCGAGTCGCTCGATGGCCAGGCGGCGGAACGCGGCCTTGGCGATCTGCGCGGCCGGCAGGTCGCCGCCGGCTCGGGCAAGGGGTGCAGGTCGCGTCGCTTCCACGTCGTCGTCTCCCGGATGTCAGGCAGGTTTGATTCGCGCGACGCGGGTTCGCGTCGATAGCGGCGGTTCCGGCGTATCGGCGCTGCCGGCCTTGCCGATCCAGGGCGCCTTCCTCGGCAGTACGGTCTGCTGCAGCCAGTCCTCGATATCCTCGGGCGGCTGCGGCTTGCTGAAAAGAAAGCCCTGCATGATTCCGCAGCCGAGGCGGTGCAGCACTTCCATCTGGCGCAGGTTCTCGACGCCCTCGGCGATGACGCGCAGGCCGAGCGAGCGGGCCAGCGCGATGATGGCGGTGACGACGGCCGAGCTCTGCGGCGTCATGCCGAGGTCGCGGACGAAGCTGCGGTCGATCTTCAGCTCGCTGATCGGCAGCGTCGTCAGGTAGGCGAGCGACGAGTAGCCGGTGCCGAAGTCGTCGATCGAGATCTCGACGCCGATCTCGTTCAGGCGATGCAGCGCCGGGATGACGTTCTGCAGATCC
>JANXWR010000060.1 GCA_025351025.1 Burkholderiales bacterium
CGATCTGACTTCCGACAGTGTTGGCCTTAGCCTTGCCGAGGCCAAGGCGCTGCTGGCCGAGCTGCAGCAGCGGAGGGTTCTGTCGCAATAAGCCGGCTCAGGTTACCAGCGCCGGCTTATTGCGACAGAACCGACCACCGCGTCGGTGACAACATGAAAGAGCAAAAGTGACAGCTTGAAGGGAAACCGACAGCCAGGTCGGGCGGCGTGCCGCTCTTGTGGCCGGTGAGCGCCTTGGTCAGCGTCCCTTGGTAGGTGCCGGCGTAGATCGGCCGGACGCGAATGTCGGGATGCTCGCGCTCGAAGTCGTCGACCAGTCGGCCCATCAGGTTGGCGACAGCGCCGCCGACCGCGACCGGAAAGTAGAAGCTGACTTCGACGCCGCGCGCCGGCGCCGAGAGCACCGGGCCGGTGGCCGCGAGCCCGGCCATCGCGGTGAGCATTTTTCGACGCGATCGCGAGCGGGGTTCGGTCACTGCGGCAGGGGGGGCAAAAGGCGAAGGGAAGCCGATGCTATCGCCACACCGCGCGGGGTCGAGCGCGCTGCCCTCGAGCCGAATCCCTACACTCGCGATGGTGCAGGATGCCAGTTTCGGCTCGAAGCCGGAAGCCGACGACTTCGAGGGTGGGTTCGCCAGCGCGCGCGCCGCGCTGTGGCCGGACGAGCTTCGCGCTCGCGAAAAGCTGGAGAGCGCTCACCGTGCTGCGTCGACGGCCAGTCACGCGAGCCAGGCCCGTCTCGCAGCCGCGCTGGCGGTCTGTTCCTACGCGGTGCACTTCACCGATTTCCGCGGTCTCGTGACGTGGTGCGAGCGCTTCGCCTCGACCGAAGGAGTCACCACCGAAGACTCCGCGGGCGAGCTCTACGTCCTGGGCGCCAGGCTGGCGCTGCCAACGCTCGGCCAGGGCCTGTTCGACGATCCCGCCCTCGATGTCGCGGCGGCCGGTTTGTTCAGCGGCCTGAAGAGCGAGAAGGCGTTGCACGACGACGAGCGCCTGGCGCTGGCCAAGCTGCTGGTCGAGTACTACCTGTTGCGCCACAACGCGCACGGCTTTCAGCGCCTGATCCTGATGGCGGTGCCCTGGCTCGAGCATGCGCAGCCGATGGCGCGCGGTGTCTGGTGGCTCATGCAGGCCAACGCAGAGCAGCAGCTCGGGTCTGCCGAAGTGGCCGAAAGCTGCGTCGCCCTGGCGCGCGAAATCGCCGACCGGCACGAGCTCGTCGCCGTGCAGATGGTGTTGAGGGTGGAGTCGCTGCGCGCTGCCCTGCAGGCCCAGGATCTTGATCAGGCCGAGCGCCTGCTGCAACAGATCCGGCCCCTGGCCCTGCGCCTGCGGCCCGGCTATCACCGCTCGGCCATGCATCTCGAGGCGATGGACGCATTGCTGCGTGGCAACCCCGCGCGGGCCCTGTCGCTGCTCGAGCTGCTGCTCGCGGTGTGCGACGACACCGAAGTGCCGCAGCGCGATCGGGGCGCCTACCGGGTCTACATGGCCTATGCGAAGCTGGAGCTCGGTGATTTGCCGGGCGCCCTCGAGGCACTGGCGCAGGCCCGCCTCGGCCAGAGCGGTGCGCAGTTGCAGATGGCCGAGTGCATCGAACGGCTCGTGCGCGCCGCCCATGCGCTGACGAGCGGTGCGCCCGACCTGAACGAGCAGTTGCGCGCTGCGCTCGGCAACGCCGCGGCGATGAAATACCCGATGTTCTTTTCGGCGCAGCCCAGGCTCGCGGCGAGCCTGGTGCAGGCGGCCTTCAGCGCCGGAATCGAGACCGCATTCGTCACGGCCGCGGTGCGCAAGCGCCGCCTTGCGCCGCCCGATCCGCTTCGCGAGGAATGGCCCTGGACGCTGAAACTGCGTGCCCTCGGCAGCTTCACGATCGAGCGCGAGGGCCGCGTCGTCGCCTTCGACGGCAAGTCGCAGAAGAAGCCGCTCGAGTTGCTGAAGGCACTGGTCGCGATGGGCGGCGAGTCGGTGCCGCGCGAGGTGCTGGCCCTGACGTTGTGGCCCGATGCCAGCGCCGACGCGATGAAGAACTTCGACGTCACGCTGTCGCGGCTGAGAAAGCTCGTCGACGTCGACGGCGCGCTCGTTCTCGCCGAAGGCAAGCTGGCACTGAGCCGGCGCCTGGTCTGGTGGGACGTGGTCGCGTTCGAAGCGTGTTGCGCCCGGTTGCAGTCGGCGTTGCACGCTCCGGATGCCGGAGCCACCGTACGAACGATGGCGGCCGAGCTGTTCACGCTGTATCGCGACAAGCTCTTCGGCGACGAGCCCGCGCTGGCCTGGAGCGCGTCGCCGCGCGAGCGCCTGGCGCTAAAGTTCAGCCGCGCCGTCAGCGACGTCGGTGCATGGCTGGAAGCTCGCGCGCTGTGGCGCGAGGCCATCGACGCCTACGAGCGCGGCCTGGCGCAGCAGATGCTCGCCGAGCCGCTCTATCGAGGCCTGATGCGTTGCCACATGGCGTTGAACGAACCCGCCGAAGCGCTGGTGGCCTATCGCCGCTGCCGCGATCTGCTGTCGATCCTGCTTTCGGTCAAACCGAGCCCGGAAACAGAAGCCCTGCACCAGCACATCCGGGCCGCCTGAACAGGCGGGGAGCGAAACGACTTTTGCCATCCGTGGGTGATCGGTAAGTCAGGCCTCGATGCCTGACGCATAGCCTGCTCCGCAAGGAACAGGCCCATGGAAAGCTTTCTCGTACAGATCCATCGTCGACCGCCCGAGCGCGGCCGCGGCGAGGTGGTCGGCATCGTCGAAGCGATCGGCAGCGGGCGCATCCGACCTTTCAACGGGCAGGCCGAGCTCTTCGGCCTGCTCGGCCTGGCACCGCCCCGGCGCCAGCCCCCGCAACCTCCCGAGGGGAAGCTCCCATGACTCCTTCCAACACCGCAATTCGTGGCTCGTTCGATCGGCTGCGCGAGCTGCTTGCAGCGACGCTTGTCGCTGCCGCTCTCGGCGCCTGCGGAGGCGGAGGCAGCGACACGACGAGTCCGCCGCCACCCGCGGGCAACGTCGGCCCGGCCGGGGCGACGATCACTTCGGCCGATGGCAAGGCCACGCTCGTCGTGCCGCCCGGCGCGCTCAACACCACGATCACGGCGACGCTTAAGCCGGCGACTCCGGCCGATGGCTACGTCGATGATCCGCAGATCCTTGCCGGCACCGTCTACAAGCTCGACGCGCCCGAGACGGCGCTCTCGGTGCCGGCGGCGTTCAGCATCGCGCTGCCTGCCAGTGCCGCTGCCGCAGCGGCCGGCACGCACCGCGTGCACGCGCTCGCGGTCATTCCCACCAATCAGGACAACTTCGTCGGCTGCTACCTGCAGGTCTTCGACCCCACGAGCCAGAACCCCAGCAACTATTCCTTCATCGGTGGTTTCGGCAAGGGCGTCAACGTGCCGTACCAGCCGGGAGACCTGATCGTCTGCGCATTTGCCAACGGCGATGTGAACGTCGACTACGGTCCGAACAGCAACGACGTGATATGCCCGCCAGGTTGGGGCTACCGCTTCCAGGAGTACTGGGATGCACCCTCGTTTTTCACCGGCAACATCCTCGAGTGGCCTGCCGGCTCGGGCAAGGGATACATCACCATGTGCGCGCCCTCGCCCGACCCGGTGGTCAACGTCGTGTCGCTCCTGCCGGCGGCGGCGAAGGCGGTGCTCGGGGCGGCCTCGGCACCGGTGTCGATCCCGACCATGGGCCCGCAGATCCTTGCGCTGTTCATGGACAGCACGCCGCCTTCGGTGCAGTTGAGCAGCACCGTCCTTCCCGCCGCCAACGGCATGGTGACGCTGCATCTCGTGGCGACCGCGAGCGACAACGTCGGCGTGACCAAGGTGGAG
>JANXWR010000114.1 GCA_025351025.1 Burkholderiales bacterium
TGACCGACGCGCACGAACCGAACGAGATCGACGGCCCGCACGAAGGCCCCATCAAGACACCCAAGCAGCTGATCCTCGCGGTTCTCTATGCCTTCGTGGTGCCGATCTTCGGCATCGTCCTGCTCGTCATGTACGTCACCACCCAGGACCGGCCTGCGGCCGGCAGCGATGCGCTGGCGCCCAAGGCGGTGGCCGAGCGGATCCAGCCGGTCGGCCACGTCGAGATCAAGGATGTCTCGGACGTCGCCTCGATGAAGTCGGGCGAGCAGGTGTTCGCCGCGCAATGCACGGCCTGCCACACGGCGGGCGCGCTCGGCGCGCCCAAGCTCGGCGACGCCGCGGCCTGGGGCCCGCGCATCAAGACCGGCTACGACGCCCTGCTGCACTCGGCGCTTGCCGGCAAGAACCAGATGCCGGCGCAAGGCGGCGGCGACTTCAGCGACTTCGAGATCGGCCGCGCCGTCGTCTACATGGCGAACAAGGGCGGCGCCAGCTTCGCCGAGCCGGCCGCGCCAGCACCAGCCGCGTCGGGCACCGCGGTGGCCGCGGCGACGCCTGCGGCCGAGGCCAAGCCGGCGGCGCCGGCCGCCGCTCCCGCCACCCCGGCCCCGACGACCGCTCCCGTCACGACGGTCGCCCCCGCACCCGCCGCGGCGAAGGCCGACGCCGGCGCGCCGCCGGCGCTCTTCGCCCAGATCTGCTCGGCCTGCCATCTCGCTGGCGTCGCCGGCGCGCCGAAGGTCGGCGACAAGGCGGCGTGGGCGCCGCGCATCGCGCAAGGCATCGATGCCATGACCGCGAGCGCCATCAAGGGCAAGGGCGCGATGCCGCCCAAGGGCGGATCGACGGCGAGCGACGCCGAGATCAAGTCCGTCGTCACCTACATGGTGAACGCGGCCAAGTGAGCGCGGGCGCGGCCACCGGCCGCGCCGCTCAGGCGCCCGCTTCGGGCGCCGGCTTCAAGCGATAGCCGAAGCGCTCGACCAGCGCTGCGAAGCTCTGCTCGTGCGGCTGCCATTCGCCGCGCTCGATGGCATCGGCAGCGAGCTCTATGTCGAGCGTGTGCACGAGGCCCAGGCCGATGTCGGAAGCGACGAAGAGCCGCCCCGCTTCGTCGACCATCGCCTCGCCCGGCACGGCGGGCCGGCCGGTGTGGCTCGTCATGGCGAGCTTGCCGGCTTCCGCCGTTTGCAAGCGCCAGACCCAGGGTGCGGCCTCGATCTCGACGTAGACGCGCTGCGGCCCGTTCTGGAAGAACCAGGCGCCCTCGGCGTCGCTGGCGTAGTTACGGGCAATAAATTCACGCAGCTTCTCGTGCTCGATGCGGCTGCCCTTGACGCGTGGAAAAGGGCCGGCCGCCTGAATCCGGTCGTCGCGCATGTACCAGTCGCCGCGCGCGTCGAGCGCCAGCCAGCCGTAGCAGTGCGGCACGTTCGGCCACTTCTTCAGCGCCGCTTCGACGATCGGGTCCATCGGCGGATTGTGGTCCGCCGACGAGGCCGCTACAGGTGCGCGGCCAACCACCCCGCGACGCGCGCGGGCAAGTCCTGCACGTGGCCTGGCCAACGTCCCGTGGCGAAGCCGACGTGGCCACCCTGCGCCGGCTGCCAGAGCGTGACATAGCGGCCGACCTCGGCCGCGCCGGGCAAGGCGGCGGCGGGCAGGAAGGGATCGTTCTTCGCGTTCAGCACCAGCGCCGGCACGCCGATCTGCGCCAGACGCGGCTTGGCCGAGCCGCGCGCGTAGTAATCGGCGGCGTCGCGAAAGCCGTGCAGCGGCGCGGTGAAGACGTCGTCGAACTCGCGCAGATCGCGCGCCCCTCGCAGGTGCCCGCCGTTGAAGAGGCCGGGGTGCTGGGCCAGCTTGACGAGCGCCTTCGGCTTCATCGAGCGCAGGAACATGCGCGTGTAGACCTGTCGGCCGAAGCCGCGGCCGATCGCGTTGGCGCCGGCGTCGAGGTCGAGCGGGGCCGAGATCGCGGCAAGGGCACGCACATTGGCCGCCGCGCTCGCCCCTGCCTCTTCGGCGTAGCGAAGCAAGGCGTTGCCGCCGAGCGAGACACCGGCCGCGACGACGGGCCCGCGATGCAAGGCACGAAAGCGGCCGAGCATCCAGCCCACTTCCTCCCAGTCGCCCGAGTGATAGGCGCGCGGCGCGAGATTGATCTCGCCGGAGCAGCCGCGAAAGTGCGGGATCGCGAAGCGCCAGCCGCGCCGCTTCGCCTCGGCCGCGAAGGCCTGCGCGTAATGGCTGGACGACGAGCCTTCGAGGCCATGGAAGAGCACGAGCAGCGTCGCGTCGGCGTCGTCGCCGAGCCAGTCGACGTCGACGAAGTCGCCGTCCGGCGTGCTCCAGCGCTCGCGCCGGAATGAAGGCGCCGGGCCGTCGAAACGGCGGCTGAAGAGCGCCGGCCAGATCGTCTGCAGATGGCCGCCGGGCAGCCAGCGCGGCGCAGCGAAGCCCGGGTCCGACGCCATCAGTGCAGGATAGCCGCCGTCTCGGCCGTGTCCTGCGCTTCGCTCGCCGTGCCCGGACTGGCGTGATGCGCGACCAGTCGCCAGCCTTGTGCTGCCTTGAGATAGACATTGGTCGCCACGACCCAGGCGAAGCGCTCGCCATCGGGCGACATGACGCGGACCCGCTCGAGCACGCTGTGCACGGCGGTCGAGTGGGTGTCGAGGCGGCGCACCTTTTCCGGCCGCGCATCGATCGCGCCGACCGCGAACATAGCATCGAAGGCGGCGCGGATCGCCACCGCGCCGATCAGCCGCCGGCCACCCGGATGGACGCAGCTGATCTCTTCCTCGTCGGACCAGAGCGCCATCAGCCGATCGATGTCGCCGCGTCGCATCGCCTCGTAGAACTCGACCTCGACGTCGTCGGCGGAGCCGATCGAGGGAGCGGGGGGCTTCGGGCGGCGCATCGAGTTCTTCGGTTAATCTCCAGCGCTGAATTGTAGGAAGGCCCAGAGGGCCCGCCGTCCCGAACCCGCTTCATGGTCAAACCCGCTGCCGACTGGACCGAGCGCAGCCTCGATCTGTCTCGTTTGCTCGCCCGCTCCGGCCTCGGCGACCGTGCGGCTTTTGCCACGCTTTACGAACGAACCAGCTCGCATCTGTTCGCCGTGGTGCTGCGTATCAACCGCGATCGCGCCCAGGCCGAGGACATTCTTCAGGAGGTCTACGTCAACGTCTGGCGCGCTGCACAGACCTTTGACGCTGCGCAGAGCCAGCCCCTGACCTGGCTGACCAGCATCGCCCGCAACCGTGCGATCGACAGCCTGCGCCGCGTGCAGACGCAGCCGCAGATGCAGACCCTGGGTTCCGCTGCCGGCGGCACCGACTCCGAGGACGAAGACGTGTACGACACCGTGGCCGATGCAGCGCCCGGCCCGCTCGATCTGCTGAGCCGGGCAACGGATGCACGCGCGGTCACCCAGTGCATGGACCAGCTCACCGCCCTGCAGCGGCAGAGCGTCGCGCTCGCCTTCTACCAAGGCCTCAGCCACGCCGAGGTGGCGCTGCAGATGCGCCAGCCGCTCGGCACCGTGAAGTCGTGGGTACGGCGCGCCTTGATGACGCTGAAGGGCTGCCTGCAAGGCGCGGTCGTTCGCGACGGAAAGGACGGCTGATGGACTACGGCCGCCCCGATCTCGCCGACCGCCTGGCCGCGGAATACGTCGCCGGCACCTTGCGCGGCGGCGCCCGCCGCCGCTTCCAAAACCTGCTGCCGGCGCACGCTTTGCTGCGCCAGGCGACACACGCCTGGCAGGAGCGGCTGATGCCGCTCACCGCGCCGATCACGCCGGTGCAGCCTTCGGGCGAAGTCTGGCGCCGTGTCTCCGAGCGGATCGGCGGCGGGCAAGCGAAAACCGCGCCCGGCGCCTGGCAGCGTCTTTCGTTCTGGCGTGGCCTCACGGCCTTTGCCAGCGTTGCGGCGATCGGCCTTGCCGTGATCCTCGCGAACCCGCGGGCGCTGCCACCGCCGGTGGTGGTGGTGCTTGCCGCGACCAATGCCTTGCCCGGCGCCGCGCAGCCGGCGTCGCTCGTCGCCAGCATCAGCGGCGACGGCTCGACCTTGGTCGCGCGGCCCATCGTTCCGGTCTCTGTGCAGGCCGATCGCTCGCTGGAACTCTGGGCGGTGCCGAAGTCAGGCGCGCCGCGATCGCTCGGCGTGCTGCCCGGCGGCAGCGGCACGGTCGCGCTGCGCGGCAGCGTGCTGGCCGGGGTCGATACGCTGGCGGTGACGATCGAGCCGCTCGGCGGCTCGCCCACCGGCAAGGCAACCGGGCCGATCGTCTACGCCGGCAAGTTCTCGCTCTGAGCGGCGACGACGCCGCGCAGCGCCGCCTCGACCCGCTCGGGCGCGACGCCGACCAGGCAATCGTAGTGGCCGAAGCGGCAGCTGCGGTCGAAGCAGGGCATGCAGTCGAGCTTCAGCTCCTGCTTCAGCCAGAGCACGCGGGCGTTTGCATTGAGCGGTGGTGTGTGCTCCGGACTGGTCGAGCCGAACACGGCGACCTGCGCCACGCCGAAGCCGGCCGCGACGTGCATCAGCCCCGAGTCGTTGCTGGCCAAGCCTCGCGACGCGGCGATCAGCGCCATCGCGTCGAAAAGCGAGGTCTTGCCGGCGAGCACACGGCAAGCGCCTGGCGCCGCCGCGGCGATCGATTCGCAGAGGGCTGCTTCGCCCTTCGAGCCGAGCAGGACGATCGGCGCGCCCTCGGCCGCGAGCAGCGAGCGCGCCAGCGCCGCGTAGTGGTCCGCCGGCCAGCGCTTGGCGGGCCCGTACTCGGCACCGGGCGCGAAGACCCAGAAGCCGCGCCGCGCCAGCCCTGACGTACTCAGCGCCGCGTCGATGGCGGCGTCCTCGAGGTGCAGCCGAGGACGTGACGACGCGTCGAAGTCGGGGCCGGCAAGGGCGCCGTAGAACGCGACCATGGGCGGCCGGCCGACCGGATTCGGCAGCCGACGATTGAGCAGCAGCACGCGCCCTTCGCCCTGGTAGCCGACCCGTACCGGAACCTTCGCGAGCCAGGGCACCAGCGCCGACTTGATCGAGTTCGGCAGCACATAGGCGGCATCGAAGTGGCCGCGCAAGCTCGACGCGACGCGGCGGCGCGCCGCCCAGTCGAGGCGGCCGTGCGCGAACTGCAGCTCGACGATCTCGCCCACCTGCGGCATCGCCCGGAACACCGGCGCGACCCAGGGCAGGGCGGCGACGCTGAGCGTTTCGCCGCGCGCCGTGAGCGCGGCCAGGAGCGGCTCGGCCATCACCGCATCGCCGATCCATTGCGGCGCGACGACGAGGGTGTTTGTCATCCTGAGCGCAACTCCGTGTCATCCTGAACGAAGTGAAGGATCTCGCCGCCGATGGGATCCTTCGCCTGCGCTCAGGATGACGGCGGCCGGCTCAATGCGACGAGTGGACCTTCTCGCCGGCCTTGAGCCTGTATTCGGTGCCGCAGTACGGGCACTTGCCCGAGCCGGTACTCGCCACGTCGATGAAGACGCGCGGATGGTTGCTCCACAGGTGCATCTTCGGGTTCGGGCAGAAGACGACGCCAGGGCCTTGCAGCTCGGCGGCAGCGAGCTCCACGACGGCGCTCTTGGTCGGATCGCTGGTCGCCATCGCCATCACACCTTGGTCAGCCATTCGGCGTACTTGGGATTCCTGCCATTGACGATGTCGAAGAAGACGCTCTGAATTTTCTCCGTGATCGGGCCGCGACTGCCTGCGCCGAGCTCGATGCGGTCGAGCTCGCGGATCGGCGTCACCTCGGCGGCGGTGCCGGTGAAGAAGGCCTCGTCGCAGATGTAGACCTCGTCGCGCGTGATCCGCTTTTCGACCAGCTTCAGGCCCAGGTCGTTGCAGATCGCCAGGATGGTGTTGCGCGTGATGCCGTTGAGCGCGCCGGCCGAAAGGTCGGGCGTGTAGACGACGCCCTTCTTGACGATGAAGATGTTCTCGCCCGCGCCCTCGCTGACGAAGCCGCTCGCGTCGAGCAGCAGCGCCTCGTCGTAGCCATCGTCGAGAGCCTCCATGTTGGCGAGGATCGAGTTGGTGTAGTTCGAGACCGCCTTGGCCTGCGTCATCGTGATGTTGACGTGGTGCCGCGTGTAGCTCGAGGTCTTGACGCGGATACCGCGCTTCATGCCGTCTTCGCCGAGGTAGGCGCCCCAGGGCCAGGCCGCCACCATCAGGTGCACGGTGTTGCCCTTGGGCGAGACGCCGAGCTTCTCGGAGCCGATCCAGGTCAGCGGGCGCAGGTAGCAGGACTCGAGCTTGTTCTCGCGCACCACCGTGCGCTGCGCCTCGGCGACCTCGGCGAACGAGAACGGGATCTTCATGCGCAGGATCTTGGCGCTGTTGAAGAGCCGCTCGGTGTGCTCTTGCAGGCGAAAGATCGCCGTGCCGTTGACAGTGTTGTAGGCGCGCACGCCCTCGAACGCGCCGCAGCCGTAGTGCAGGGTGTGCGTGAGGACGTGGATCTTGGCGTCGCGCCACTCGACGAGCGCGCCGTCCATCCAGATCTTTCCGTCGCGATCGGCCATCGACATGGCGCTCTCCGTCTTGTCCTTCGGGGCGCTGATTCTAGGTCGGTCGCTCGATCTGCCAGCGCTTCAGCCGGCCGCGCTCGAAGTGCAGAACGACGCTGCTGCCGCCCGGGTCACTCCAGCGCCAGTCGTCGTCACCGCCTTCGACCTTGCGACCGATGCTGTTCGTATTGGCCACGATCTGCAGCATCGTCATGCCTTCGTCGAGGCCGGCGTGGAACATGACGGCGCTCGCAACCCCGGCAAGCCGCGAATCGGCGGCCTTCTTCATGACTCTCAGAGCACGGTTGAACTGCAGCAACAGCCAGAACACGATCGCGCTCGCCGCCATCGCCAGGCCTGGCCACGAGTAGACGTGCCACGACACGTAGGCGAGGACGGCGGCGAGCGCCCAGCCGAAAACCGGATTCACCGAAGCCCTCCGGTCACAACGAGCGGACGCGCTCGATCGCCTCTTCGATGCGTTCGACGGCGTGGATGGTCAGGCCCTCGAAGCCCTTCGCCGCGGCACCGCGCGGCGCGTTCGCCTTCGGCACGATGGCCACCGAAAAGCCCAGCTTGGCCGCCTCGCGCAGCCGCTCCTGGCCGCGCGGCGCCGGCCGGATCTCGCCGGCCAGACCGACCTCGCCGAAGGCGATGAAGCCGCGCGGCAGCGGCTTGCCGCGCAGGCTCGACTGGATCGCCAGCATCACCGCGAGATCGGCCGCCGGCTCGCTGATGCGCACGCCGCCGACGGCGTTGACGAACACGTCCTGGTCGAGCGCGGCGATGCCGGCGTGGCGATGCAGCACGGCCAGCATCATGGCCAGACGATCGCGGTCGAGGCCGACCGAGAGGCGCCGCGGGCTCGGGCCGCCCGAGTCGACGAGTGCCTGCACCTCGACGAGCAGCGGCCGCGTGCCCTCGAGCGTGACCAGCACGCAGGAGCCGGCGACCGGATCGCCGTGCGTCGAAAGGAAGATCGCGCTCGGGTTGGCGACGCCCTTCAAGCCCTTTTCGGTCATCGCGAAGACGCCGATCTCGTTGACCGCGCCGAAGCGGTTCTTGATCGCCCGCACCAGGCGAAAGCTCGAGTGCGTGTCGCCTTCGAAATAGAGCACGGTGTCGACGATGTGCTCCATGACGCGCGGCCCGGCCAGCGCGCCGTCCTTGGTGACGTGGCCGACCAGGATGAT
>JANXWR010000134.1 GCA_025351025.1 Burkholderiales bacterium
CCCGAGGTCTGCACGTGGTACTTGAGCTTCTGGCTGCGCTCGCTCGCGCCGTAACGGTCGCGCATCGCCACCGCCCAGATGCGCCGCGCCACCCGTCCGAGCACCGTGTACTCGGGGTCCATGCCGTTGCTGAAGAAAAAGCTCAGGTTCGGCGCGAAGTCGTCGATGTGCATGCCGCGCGCCAGATAGGCTTCGACGAAGGTGAAGCCGTTGCTCAGCGTGAATGCCAGCTGGCTGATCGGATTCGCGCCGGCCTCGGCGATGTGATAGCCGCTGATGCTTACCGAATAGAAGTTGCGCACCTTGTGGTGCACGAAGTATTCGGCGATGTCGCCCATCACCTTGAGGCTGAACTCGGTCGAGAAGATGCAGGTGTTCTGGCCCTGGTCCTCTTTCAGGATGTCGGCCTGCACGGTGCCGCGCACGTTCTCGAGCACCCAGGCGCGGATCTTCTGGACCTCGCCGTCGGTCGGGGCGCGCCCGTTGTCGGCCTTGAACTTGTCGAGGTTCTGGTCGATCGCCGTGTTCAGGAACATCGCCAGGATCGTCGGCGCCGGGCCGTTGATGGTCATGCTCACGCTCGTGGCAGGGTTGGTCAGGTCGAAGCCCGAGTACAGGACCTTCATGTCGTCGAGCGTGGCGATCGAGACGCCCGAGTTGCCGACCTTGCCGTAGATGTCGGGCCGGATCGCCGGGTCGTTGCCGTACAGGGTGACCGAGTCGAACGCGGTCGACAGGCGCTTGGCCGCCAAGCCGGCCGAGAGCAGCTTGAAGCGGGTGTTGGTCTTGAAGGCGTCGCCCTCGCCTGCGAACATGCGGGTCGGGTCCTCGCCTTCGCGCTTGAAGGCAAAGGTTCCTGCCGTATAGGGAAAGCTGCCCGGCACGTTGTCGAGCATCAGCCACTTCAGGATCTCGCCGTGGTCTTCCCAGGTGGGAAGCGCGACCTTGCGGATCTTGTTGCCCGAGAGCGTGGTGTGAACCAGGGCCGTGCGGATTTCCTTGCCGCGAATCTTCACCACGTACTCGTCGCCGGCGTAGGCCTTCTGCATGTCGGGCCACATCGCGAGCAGCTTCTTCGCGCGCGCGTCCTGTCGTGATTCGCGCTGTTCGGCGAGCTGGGTCAGGGCCGCACCGGCGCTGTTCTGGTCGAGGTCGGCCTGGTGCAACATGCGCGCGCTCGCGCCGAGCTGCTGCACCTCGCGCGCGAGCACGGCCGCGCCGCGAGCCAGCTTCTTGTAGCCGCGCACGGTGTCGGCGATGTCGGCCAGGTAGCGCGCCCGGGCGCCCGGCACGATCGGCACCTGGTGCGTGCTGTGCCGCGTCGTCGCGACCGGCAACGTGCCCGTGGCCACCTTCATGCCGAGCCCGGCAAGGCGCGGCAGCAGCGCCTGGTACAGCGCCGTCACGCCGTCGTCGTTGAAGCGGCTGGCCATTGTGCCGAACACCGGCATGTCTTCGGTCTTGGCCTGCCACGCCTCCTTGTTGCGTTGCACCTGCTTGGCGACGTCGCGCAAGGCGTCGGCGGCGCCCTTGCGGTCGAACTTGTTGATGGCGACGAACTCGGCGAAGTCGAGCATGTCGATCTTCTCGAGCTGGCTCGGTGCGCCGAACTCCGGCGTCATCACGTACATGGGCACGTCGACCAGCGGCACGATCGCCGCGTCGCCCTGGCCGATGCCCGAGGTCTCGACGATGATGAGGTCGAAGCCGGTGCACTTGCAGGCCGCGAGCACGTCGGGCAGGGCCCGGCTGATCTCGCTGCCGAAGTCGCGCGTCGCCAGGCTGCGCATGTAAACCTTCTGCCCATCGCTCCAGGGCTGGATCGCGTTCATCCGGATGCGGTCGCCGAGAAGGGCGCCGCCGCTCTTGCGTCGGCTCGGGTCGATCGAGATGACGGCGACGCTGAGCGAGTCGTTCTGATCGAGACGCAGACGTCGGATCAGCTCGTCGGTGAGGCTGGACTTGCCCGCGCCGCCGGTGCCGGTGATGCCGAGTACGGGAGTCTTCGCCTTCGCCGCCTCGGCGTGCATGGACCGCTTGATCGCGTCGCCGGCCCTGCCGTTCTCGAGCGCGGTGATGAGCTGCGCGAGCGCACGCCAGTGCGCTTCGGTCCGGCCCTGAATCGCGGCGAGCGACTTGGGCGCATGCACCGACAGATCGTGATCGCAGCGCATCACCATCTCGCCGATCATTCCCATGAGGCCCATGCGCTGGCCGTCTTCGGGGCTGTAGATGCGCGTCACGCCGTAGCTCTGCAGCTCGGCGATCTCGCCGCGCACGATGACGCCGCCGCCGCCGCCGAAGACCTGGATGTGAGCGCCGCCGCGCTCCTTCAGCAGGTCGACCATGTACTTGAAGTACTCGACGTGGCCACCCTGGTAGGAGCTGATGGCGATGCCCCGCGCGTCTTCCTGAAGCGCGGCCGTGACGACCTCTTCGACCGAGCGGTTGTGGCCCAGGTGCACGACCTCGGCGCCCATGCCTTGCAGGATGCGCCGCATGATGTTGATGGCGGCGTCGTGGCCGTCGAACAGGCTGGCCGCGGTGACGAAGCGCACCTTGTGCTTCGGTCGATACGCGGCGAGCGCCTTGAATTCTGCGGACAGGTCGGTCATGGGCGGGTCTCGGGATGCGGTGTTGTCAGCTCGACACGAGTTCGCGAAGAGTCCGGCGCAGCAGCTTCCCGGTGGCGGAGCGCGGCAGGCTGTCGATGATGCGGATCTGCGACGGGCGCTTGATGTGACCGAGGCGTTGTTCGCAGTGGTCCCGCACGGCGGCGATCAACTCGCTGGGCCTGACGTTCACGCCGTCACGCTTGGGCACGACGAAGGCGACCGGGCATTCGCCGAAGCGATCGTCGGCGATGCCGACCACGGCGCAGTCCCAGACGCCAGGTGCGTCGCGGATCGCGGCCTCGATCTCCTGCGGGTAGACGTTGACACCGCCGGAGATGATCATGTCGTCCTGGCGATCGGTGAGGTAGAGGTAGCCGTCGGCGTCGACATGGCCGATGTCGCCGAAGGTCTGCCAGCCTTTGGGCAGGGTGCGTGCGGCGGTCTTCTCGGGCGCCCTGTAGTAGACGAACGGCGCCACACCGGAAAAGCAGATCAGGCCGGTTGCGCCGGCCGCGAGTTCGTTGCCGGACTCGTCGGCGATGTGCAACGTGCCTTTGCGAACCCGGCCGACCGATCCCGGGTGCACGAGCGCCTCGGTCGAGTCGATCAGCGTCAGGCCGACGCCTTCGCTGCCGGAGTAGTACTCGACGAGGATCGGCCCCCACCAATCGATCATGGCCTGCTTCACCGCTGGCGAGCAGGGCGCTGCGCCGTGCACTGCGCTGCGGTGCATCGGCGCGCTGAACGCGGTGCGGCGCGCGGCGGGCAATTGCAGCAGGCGCTGGAACATGGCCGGCACCCACTGGCTGTGCGTGATCTCTTCCTGCTCGAGCAAGCGCAAAGCCTGGTCGGCGTCGAAGCGCTCCATCACGTGCAGGGTGCCGCCGCCGGCCGTGACGGCCAGCGCGAATCGCAAGGGTGCAGCGTGGTAGAGCGGCGCGGTCGAGAGGTAGCGCACGGGGTCGTCGCCCAGGCCGAACAGCGTGAGCAGGTCGGCAGCGAACGGCGGCGTGCCGCGATAGTCGGCGGGCAGCAGGGGACGGATCACGCCCTTGGGCGTGCCGGTCGTGCCCGAGGTGTAGACCATGAGCGCGCCGGACGCCTCGTCGGCCGTCGGCAGAGGCGACGTCGCGGCAAGCATCGGCTCCATGGCGTCGAAGCCGGCGATCGCGCCGCGCAGCGACAGCCACGATCGACCGGCTCCGACCAGGGTTCGCAGCGACGCTGCGACTTCGCCCAGCGCCGCGTCAGCGATCACGGCCTTGGCATCGCAGTCTTCGACGAGGTAGCGCAATTCACCGGCGGTCAAACCGGTCGCCATCGGCGTCAGATAGAGGCCGGCACGCCACGCCGCCCAGCCCATGGCCACGGCCTCGGGCCGGTTGCCGATCAGCGACGCGACATGGTCGCCTCGCACCAATCCCAATCCGCGCAAGGCCGCGGCCATCCGGTTGCCCAGCGCTTCCAGGTCGGCATAGTTGAGGCGTTCGCCAGCGCAGACGATCGCGGCGCGTTGCGGCACGGCGAGCGCGACCCGGCGCAAGTCACGCGTCGCGCCCCGGGTGGCGGCTATCGCATTCATGAGATCGAACCGGGAGCTGCCGTCAGCCGGCGCTGCGCTGCGCCTTCTCCTGCTCGGCGCGGCCGCGCACCAGCGACTTGGCCTCGGCCCAGTCTTCGGCGGTCAGCTTGCCGAGCGCCGCGAAGGTGCTCGGCGCGGCCAGGTGGTGTCCGCCATCGATCGGGATGTTCGCGCCGGTCAGGTACTCGCAGCCGTCGGCTTGCAGGAAGGTGAGCAGGTTGCACAGCTCGGGCATGCGGCCGAAGCGCTGCATCGGCACTTCGTCGGCGGAAGCCGCGCCGACGTTGGCCTTCGGAATCGGCGCGAGCTTTTCCCACGCGCTTTCGGTCGGGAAGGGGCCCGGCGCGACGGCGTTGACGCGGATGTTGTGCTTGCCCCATTCGACCGCCAGCGACATCGTCATCGCGTGCACTGCCGTCTTGGCCATCACCGAGGGCAGCACGTAGGCCGAGCCGGTCCAGACCCAGGTCACCAGCATGCTGACGACCGAGCCGGGCAAGCCCTGTGCGATCCAGCGCCGGCCGCAGGCGAGGGTGGCGAACAGGCAGCCGTCCATCACCGTCGAGCGCACGGCAGCGAAGCCGCGCGGGCTGATGTCGATCGACGGCGAGATGAAGTTGGCGGCGGCGTTGTTGATCAGACCGGTCAGCGGCCCGCCTTGCCAGATGCGCTCGACCATGGCCTCGATCTGCTCGGCATCGCGCACGTCGCAGATCTGGTGTTCGATCGAGCCGCCGTGCGCTGCCGCGGCCTGCAGCTCGGCGACGGTTTCCTTCAGCACCGCTTCGCGGCGGCCGCAGATGTGCACCGAAGCGCCGTGGGCGACGAACTGGCGCGCCAGCTCCTTGCCGAGGCCGGTGCCGCCGCCAGTGATGAGGATGCGCTTGCCGGCCAGAACATCGGCACGAAAGGTGGAAGGGGTCACGGTGAGGTTCCTAGACCGGGTTGACGCCGAGCACGCCATTGAGGGCGTCCTTGCGCGGCTTGTAGCTGGCGAAAAGCTGGCGGCCGATGATGTGCTTCATCACCTCGATCGAGCCGCCGGCGATCTTGACGATGCGCGCGTCGGCATAGGCGCGCGCGATAGGGTATTCCCACATGTAGCCCCAGCCGCCGAACAGCTGCAAGCACTCGTCGACCACCTTGCAATGCATGTTGCTGAGCCACATCTTGGCCATTGCGGCATCGACCGCGTCGAGCTCGCCCTTCATGAAATTGGCGATGCACTTGTCGGTGAACTGGCGGCCGACCACCGCCTCGGTCTTCAACTCGGCGAGCTTGAACTGCGTGTTCTGGAAGTCGGCAATCGTCTTGCCGAAGGCCTTGCGGTTGGCGGTGTAGTCGATCGTCCACTCGACCACGGTCTCGGCCACCACGGCCGAGCGGATCGCCTGCGCCAGCCGCTCCTGCGCGAGCTTGGTCATCATCAGCTCGAAGCCCTTGCCTTCTTCACCGAGCATGGCGGCGGCGGGAACGCGCACCTCGTCGAAGAACAGCTCCGAGGTGTCCTGCGCCTTCATGCCGAGCTTGTGCAGGTTCTTGCCGCGGCGAAAGCCGGGCAGGCTGGTGTCGACGAGGAACAGCGTCACGCCCTTGGCGCCGGCCGTCGAATCTGTCTTCGTCGCGAGCACGATCACGTCGCACAACTGGCCATTCGAGATGAAGACCTTCTGGCCCGAGATCACATAGTCGTCGCCGTCGCGGACGGCCTTGGTGCGGATCGCCTTGAGGTCGGAGCCGGCGTGCGGCTCGGTCATGCCGAGCGAGCCGATCGCCTCGCCGGTGACCATCTTCGGCAGCCATTGCTTCTTCTGCGCTTCGCTGCCGAAGCTGGCGATGTAGGTGGCGACGAGATCGCAATGGATCATGAAGCCGGGGCCGGTGAAGCCGGAACGCGCCATCTCCTCGAACACGACGACGTCGAACAGGTAATCGGCGGCGGCGCCGCCGTACTGCTCGGGCACGGTGCAGCACAGCATGCCGGCAGCACCGGCCTTGAGCCACAACTCGCGCGGCACGACCCCCGTCCCTTCCCAGGCCGCGTGATGCGGCGCGATCTCGTTCTCGATGAAGCGCCGCACCATGTCGCGAAACGCCTCGTGGTCCTCGTTGAACAACTCGCGCTTGAACACCTTGTTCTCCTGGGGACTCAGTACGACTTCGGCAGGTCCAGCACCTTTTCGGCGATGAACGAGAGGATCAATTGCTCGGTGACCGGCGCGATGCGGGTGATGGTGACCTCGCGCAGCAGCCGCTCGACGTGGTATTCCTTGGCGTAGCCGAAGCCGCCGTGCGTCAGCACCGCCTGCAGGCACGAGTCGAAGCCGGCGCGGGCGCCGAGGAACTTGGCGGCGTTGGCCTCGGCGCCGCATTGCTGATGCTGGTCATAGAGCCAGGCGCCCTTCATGACCATCGCCCACGCCGCCTCGAGCGCCATCCAGCGCTCGGCGAGCGGATGCTGGATGCCCTGGTTCTGGCCGATCGGTCGGCCGAACACGACGCGCTCGCGGGCGTACTTCGCGGCGCGGCGCAGCGCGTCCTGGCCGATCGCGATGGCTTCGGCCGCCACCAGCAGCCGCTCCGGGTTCAGGCTATGCAGGATGTACGAGAAGCCCTCGCCCTCTTCGCCGATGCGGTCGGCCTCGGGAATGAACAGGCCGTCGATGAAGATCGAGTTCGAGTCGACCGCCTTGCGTCCCATCTTCGGGATGCGGTGAACTTCGATCTTGCTGCGGTCGAGGTCGGTGTAGAAGATCGTGATGCCGTCGGTCGGCTTCTTGCAATCCTCGAGCTTGGTCGTGCGCGTGAGCAGCATGATCTTGCTCGCCACCTGCGCGGTCGAGGTCCAGACCTTCTGGCCGTGCACGACGTAGCCGCCCGGAACCTTCTGCGCGAAGGTCTTGATCGCCGTCGTGTTGAGACCGGCGTCGGGCTCGGTGAAGCCGAAGGCCACCTGATCCTTGCCGGAGGCGAGCGCCGGCAGCCAGCGCTGGCGTTGCTCGTCGGTGCCGAAGACGACGATCGGATGCGGTCCGAACAGGTTGATGTGCACCGTCGAGGCCGCCGCCATGCCGCCGCCGTGGCTGGCCACCTCGTGCATCATGATCGCTGCCTCGGTCACGCCGAGACCGGCGCCGCCGAACTCCGGCGGCAGGGTGATGCCGAGCCAGCCGGACTCGGCCATGGCGCGATGGAATTCGTGCGGGAACTTGCCGTCGTCGTCGCGCGCCAGCCAGTACTCGTCGTCGAACGAGCGCACCACGGCGCTCACGCCGTCGCGGATCGCACGATGGTCTTCGCTGATGGAAAAGTCCATGAGATGTCTCCGTAGCCGCCGTCGTGATCAGCCCGCGCCGGCCAGCGTGCGCAAGGCCTGCGTCAGGTGCGGCTTGTCGATCATCACGCCATCGATGCTGAGCGTGCCGGCCTCGGGCTGCGCCGCGAATGCATCGACGATGCGGCGGGCATGAGCGAGCTCGGCTTCGCTCGGCGAATAGGCCTCGTTGATGATTGCGACCTGGTCGGGATGGATGGCGATGCGGCCCCGAAATCCGCGCCGGCGTGAGGCGCGGCAGGCGATGGCGAGGCCGGCGGAATCGCGAAAATCGGCATGCAGGGTATCGATCGCCGGCACGCCCGCCGCCGCGGCGGCGGCGAGGCAGAGCGAGTTGGCAAGCAGGTAGAGCGGCGACCAGCTGCCGTCTTCGTCGCGGTTCGATACCGCGCCGATCGCCGCCGACAAGTCCTCGGCGCCCCAGGTGACGCCGGCGAGCCGCGCGATCGGCCCGGCGAAGCTCTGCATGTTGAGGATGGCTTCGGGCGTTTCGGTGGCGACCGGGACGATCCGCACCGAGCCGGCCGCCATGCCGGCGCGCGCTTCGAGCGCGTCGAGGCAGTGGCCGAGCCGCACGATGTCGGCGGCGCTGCGCGTCTTCGGCAGCATGATCCCGGCCAGACCGGCGACGACGACGGTGGCGAGGTCGCCCATCGCCATGCCGCTGTCGAGCGGGTTGATGCGCACGTAGAGCTGCGCCCCGAGTTGCTTCGCGTTCGCCGTGATGAACGCAGCCGCCGTGCCGCGCGCGCCGGCTTTGCGCGCCTCGGCCACCGAGTCCTCGAGGTCGAGGATCAGCGCGTCGGCCGGGCTGCCGAGCGACTTGGCGAGCTTTTTCTCGCTGTCGGCCGGCACGAACAGCATCGAGCGCAGCTTCATGCCGGCTTCCTCAGCATCAGCGCCTGGCGGGTGCAGACGCAGACCTCTTCGTCGCGCTGGTTGAGGCCCTGGTGCAGGAAGGTGACGATGCCGGCGTTGGGCCGCGACTTGCTGGCGCGAACTTCCTTGACGGTGGTGCGCGAGCGGATCGTGTCGCCATGGAACACCGGGCTCGGAAACCGGGTGTCGATCATGCCGAGGTTGGCGACCGTCGTGCCGAGCGTCGTGTCCTGCACCGAGAGGCCGATCACGAGCCCGAGCGTGAAGATGCTGTTGACGAGCGGCTTGCCGAACTCGGTGCCCTTGCAGTACTCGGCGTCGATGTGGATGGCCGCCGGGTTGTAGGTGGCGCTGCAGAACCAGACGTTGTCGGCCTCGGTCACCGTGCGATGGATTTCATGCTCGAATGTCTGCCCGACGCTGAACTCCTCGAACCACCGGCCTGCCATGCGCGCTGCTCCTGGAAAGACTTTCGTGCTTCAGCGTATGGAAGCACATGGTACGCATGTGTACTATAGCAAAGGATGGCACTCCGCAACTCGGGTGCAACCATGAGGGAGACGCGCCGATGAGCCCGCCGATCAACCGCCAGGTGCTCCTGGCCAGCCGCCCCGAGGGCATCCCGCAGGCCGCGCATTTCAGGATCGTCGAGACGCCGGTTCCGGTGCCTGGGCCGGGCCAGATCGTGGTGCGCAACACCTGGCTCTCGGTCGAGCCGGCGATGCGCGGCTGGGTCAGCGCGGTAGCCAACTATTCGGAGCCGGTGGCCATCGGCGCCGTGATGCGCTCGTTCGCGGCGGGCTACATCGTCGCCTCGAACGACCCGGCCTGGCCGGTCGGCACTGCCGTCGCCGGGCTGTTCGGCTGGCAGGACTACGCGCTGGTCGACGCGGCGACGATCGGACGCCGCGTCGAGGAGACCGACCTGCCGCTCTCGACGGCGCTCGGCGTGCTCGGTCTCAACGGAGTCACCGCGCACTACGGATTGCTGCAGCTCGGCCAGCCCCGGCCCGGCGAGACCGTGGTCATTTCCACCGCTGCCGGCGCGGTCGGCTCCTGCGTCGGCCAGATCGCGCGACTGAAGGGATGCCGCGCTGTCGGCATTGCCGGCGGCCCGGCCAAGCGGGAGCTTTGCCGGAACAGCTTCGGCTTCGATGCCGCAGTCGACTACAAGGCCGGGGACTTCGTGCCGGCGCTGGCCGAAGCCTGCGCCGGCGGCGTCGACATCTACTTCGACAACACCGCCGGCGCCATCAGCGATGCGGTGATGACGCACCTGAACCCGGGCGCCCGCATCGTCATCTGCGGCACCGCGTCGGTGGCGAGCTGGGTACCGCCGCCGCAAGGGCCACGCGTCGAACGCCACCTGCTCGTGAAGCGGGCGCGCATGCAGGGCTTCGTCATCTTCGACCATCCCGAGTACCACGCACCGGCGCGTGCCGAGATCGCCGGCTGGCTGCGCGATGACGAGCTGACTTATCTCGAGGAAGTGCTCGACGGCATCGAGCACGCGCCCGATGCCATCGCCGGGCTCTATCGCGGCGACAACCTCGGCAAGCGGCTGATCCGCCTCGCCGAGACGTAGAACACCGCGATCAACCGCGGCGCGGCAGGCCGGGAAACCTCAGCGCGTGATCGCTGGCGCTTTCGGCCAGCAGCGGTCCACGCTTGAAGACGCCGCTGGTGCGCAAAGCCAGCGTGCCGTCGGCGTGGATCAGCCGTTGCGAGAAGACGAGGTTGCGCGTCACGCGCAGGATCTCGGCCTGGCCCTGCACCCAGGCGCCGAGCGGCGCCGCGGCCATGAAGTCCATCTGCAGGCTGATCGTCGGCAGGAACTGGCGCGGGATCTCGGCCTGGTATTGCGCCGCCGTCGAGATCAGGATGTCGGCAAACATCGCGAGCATGCCGCCATGGCAATTCTTGCCGGGGTTGACGTGCCCGGGCCCGACCCGAAAGCCCATCTGCAGATGCTCGTCGTGCCAGCGCGCATAGAGCGGGCCGTTGCGGGTCGCGAACTCGCCGCCGATGTGCACCGGCTCGAAGCGGTCCGGCACAGGCGCCGATGTGTCTTCGCTGCTGTCGTTCATACGCGCTTGCGGAGCTCGCTCCAGGCCTGCTCCAGGGAGTTGCGGTGTTCGGGGGCGGCGATGGCGATCAGGGCCTGCGCCCGCGCATCGAGAGACAGATGGCGCAACTCGGCGACGCCATGCTCGGTGACGACCGCGTCGGCCAGGTAGCGGGGCACCGTACAAAGCGCCTGCGCGTCGAGGGCCGGGACGATGCGCGAGAGGCTGCCTTTTTTCGCCGTCGCGCCCAGGCAGATCAGCAGCCTGCCGCCGGGCGAGGCGAGGGCGCCTGCTGCGAACGTCGGCAAGCCGCCCGCGCCGGCCTGGATGACGCCGCCGGCGCGCTCCGAGTTGACCTGGCCGAACAGGTCGACCTCGACCGCGCCGTTGATGGCGACGAAGCGCCGGATCGCGGCAATCGCCGTCACGTCATGCGTGTGCGCCACGTCGGTCAGCCAGAGCGGCTCGAGGCGGGCGCAGAAGTCGTGGAACCCGGTGTCGCCCAGCACGACCCCGGTCGTGATGCGTGCATCACGATCGAGCGCGCCGCTGTCCCAGAGGGTTTGCAGCGCACTCGTGGCCATGCCGCCATGAAAGCGCAAACGGCGATGCGAGGACAAGGCGCCGGCCAGCGCCACCGGCACCGAGCCGATGCCGAACTGCACCGTATCGCCATCGCGCACGAGTGCCGCGACGTGAGCGCCGATCCGGGTCTCGACCTCGCCGCAGGCCGTCTCGGAGAAGGCGGTGAGGGGCAGATCCGCCTCGATGCCGAACTCGAGCTCCGAGACGTGGACGCGAAAGCTGGCGCGCGTGCGCGGCAGACGTGGGTTGAAGTGAGCGATGCGGCGCTTTGCACGCGACCAGACCAGCGGCATGAAGTCGCTCGCCAGCCCCGGGCTGCACCAGCCCTCGGCATCGGGCGGCGTGAGCTGGGCGATTGCCAGGTCGGGCGGCGGGCTGTCGCGCAGATGGCGGACGATGCCGCGGTAGTCGAGGCTCAGCAGCTCGGCGCGCCCCTCGGCGAGGCCGGCGCGAACCGCCGGCGACATGAAATACGAGACCAGGCGCGCCTGCGCATGGACGGCGAGGTAGTCGATGCTGTCGATGCCCGGGAACTGCACGCCCATGAAGGTCACGTCGCGGGCCCGTTCGGGATCGTCGCGCAGCTCGTCGCGCAGCAAGGGCGACTCGGTGCTCAGCGTCGAGACGAAAACACGGGCGCCGGGCTCGATGGCGTCAACTAGGCGCTTCATGCGAGGGCCGGCTGCGCCGCGGTCGTGATGGAGATGCTGGCGCTGCCGGTCACGATCTCGGCGCCGCCTGCCGTGCGCACACGCAGCGCGTAGCGCGCGCAACCGGCTTCGGTGCCGGACAGTGCGGCGCTCACGTGCAGCGTGTCGCCGAGCAGGGCGACGCCGGTGAATCGGGTGTCGAGAGCGGCGACCGAGCCGGCGCCGAAGCGGTGCGTGAACAGGCGCGCGACCAAGGCCATCGTCAGCATGCCGTGCACCACCGGCCGCTCGAAGCCGGCCGCCCGCGCCACCTCGGCGTCGAGGTGCAAGGCGTTGTGATCGCCCGACGCCGCCGCGAACAGCGCGAGGTCGACGGCGGTGACGGGGCTGCCGGCCAGCGACAGCTCGCTCGGGAACGCGGTCTCGGTCATGCCGCCATCGTGTTGCGCACCAGGATCGTCTGCCGGCTGCTCGCCACCGGCCGATCGCCGACACGATAGTCGGTGTCGACGATGATGAAGGTCAGTGCGCCATTCTTCTTGTCGTGGATGTCGGTGATGGTCCGGCTCACCTCGACCGTGTCGCCGACGTAGACAGGGCTCGCGTGGCTGAAGGCCTGCTCGGCATGCAGCACGCCGCGCATCGGCACGGCCAACAGCTCGAGCAACGCGGCGCTGCTGAAGTGCTCGCCTTCGATCGCCTTGAGAAAAGTCGGCGGCACCGGGCAGGCCGGATGACCGGCCGCGCGCGCCGCTGCGTCAGCGACGTAGATAGGGTCGGTCTCGCCGATCGCCCGGCAGAACAGCCTGACCCGCCAGGCATCGACGCGCGCGATCGTCGGCACCGTGCGAAAGCCGATGCGGCTGCGATCGATCATGCACGGGCTCGCGCCAGCGCCGGCTCGAGCAGGGTCCAGGCGGCCAAGGTCGCGGCGTCGAAGTCGGCGAGCTGATGCTTGTGCTCGGCCCACAGCCAGGTGAGCGGGCCACCGGTCCAGGCCGGGGTCACGCCCGAGAGGCAGGCCGCGACGTCGATGAAGGCGAGGTCGCCGGCGCCGGATTGCGTCGCGTAGCGAAGCGCGATCTGTGCCTGTTGCGCCAGCGGCAGGCCGCGCAGGCCCTGCAGCACGCTGGCCGGGCCCGGCGTGCGCCAGGGCAGCGACCAGAGCTTGCCAGCCAGGGCAGCCAGCGCGGCCGCGTCTTCGTCGCTGGCGCCGACGACCTCGAGCACGCGGCCGTAGGGACCGGCGGGCGAAAGCACGGCACGCGGGAAGGGCACTTCGCCGCCGCCAACCGTGCCTTCCTCGAGCACGCGCAGCGAAACCCGGTGCAGCCTGCCTTGCTGGTCGGTCAACGCCAGGGTGTCGGCCGGCAGGGTGGGGTCATTCGCCTGCGGCAGCTTCAGCTTGGCCAACGCTTCCGACCAGGCGCGCCGCGCCTCGCTGATGGCACCGACGGCGATGCGCTCGATGCGCATGGCGGCCGGCGCGGCGAGCTCGCGCTCGGCGCGCAGCCGCTCGAGGAACAAGGTGCGCACCATGTGGCCGGCGACGGGGCTGAACATCAGTCGCAGGAACTGGTTCATCTCGACCGCGGTCGCTTCGGCCAGCGGCAGGCGCGCCCCCTTGAGCACGCTATCGACGATGGCGCTGTACGCCGGATAGAGGCCGAACGCCTCGGCATCGACGCCGTGGCGCAAGGCGACGGCCTGCGCCGTCGCTTCGTCGTGAGGGGGAACGTCGGCTTGCTCAAGACGGGCGAATTTCGCCCTCACGTCGTAGGGCTCGCCTTGCATGGTGCGTGCCAGCTCCTTGGCCGCGTCGACCAGGGTTGCCGCCGGCACCGTGCGCGCAAAGATGCCCAGGCGCACCGCGTCGATCGGTGCGATCGAGCGGCCGCTCAGCAGCAGGTCCATCGCCGGCTCGAAGCCGGCCAGGCGCGGCAGGCGCTGTGTGCCGCCTGCTCCAGGCAACAAGCCCCAACGCACCTCGGGAACGCCGATCTGGGTGCGCGCATCGTTGGTCACGAGCCGGGCACGACAGGCCAGCGCCAGCTCGAGACCGCCGCCGAGGGCGATGCCGTTGACAGCGGCGACCCACGGCTTGACGCTGGCCTCGAGGCGGACGAACTGGCGGCCGAGGCGGCCGCAGCGCTCGAACATCTGCGCGTGCGTGTCGGTCTTGGCCTGGTCGGTGTAGCCGCGCACCATCGCCAGGTCGGCGCCGGCCAGGAAGGTCGGCTTGGCCGAGGTGACGACGACGCTCTTCACCTGCGCATCGCTGTCGGCCCGGTCCATCAGGGCGTCGAGCGCATCCATCAGCTCGACCGAGAAGACGTTCATCGTCCGGCCGGGCATGTCGATGGTCGCCAGCAGCACGCCGTCCGCATCGAGCGTGCTGCGGATGACCGCCGCCACCGCGGCTTCGCCGTTCGCCACGGCGTCGTCGCCCGAACTCATCCGGCGTGCTTCTTGAAGTCGGGCTTGCGGCGCTCATTGAACGCCTTCACGCCTTCCTTCGATTCGTCCGTCTGGTAGAAGTGCTTGACGGTCTGGATACCGAGGAAGCCGATGCCGCGGATGGTCTCGGTGTCGGCGTTGAACGAGCGCTTGGCGATGGTGAGCGCGGTCGGGCTCATCTCGTTGATCTCCTTGCACCACTGGTCGACCTCGGCGTCGAGCTGGTCGTGCGGCACGACCTTGTTGACCAGGCCCATCTTCTCGGCGTCGGCGGCGCTGTACTTGCGGCACAGGAACCAGATCTCGCGCGCCTTCTTCTCGCCGACGATGCGCGCCAGGTAGGCCGTGCCCCAGCCGGGATCGACCGAGCCGACCTTGGGGCCGACCTGGCCGAAGGTGGCCTTCTCGCTGGCGATCGTCAAATCGCACAGCGTCGCGAAGACATTGCCGCCGCCGATCGCGAAGCCCTGTACCTTGGCGATCGAGACCTTGCGCAGATCGCGGAGCGCCGTCTGCATCTCTTCGATCGGCATGCCGACGGTGCCGCGCGGGCCGTACAGGCCGTCCTCGCTCAAATGCACCTTCTGGTCGCCACCGGTGCAGAAGGCCTTGTCGCCCGCGCCCGAAAGCACCATCACGTTGGCGCTCTTTTCCTCGTCCGCACGGCGCAGGCCGTCGATCAACTCCTCGAGCGTCTGGTTGCGAAAGGCGTTGTAGACCTCAGGCCGGTTGATCGTGATACGGACGACGCCGTCGCGAACCTCGTAGAGGATGTCCTTGTATTCCTTGGATGTCATGACAGCCCCTCGTCCGACGAGTACGTCGCCCGGTCCGGCGAGGGGACGCGGGCCGGCTTGGGAGCGGCCCGGCGCTCGGCCCGAATGAGTTGTTGAATCTTCATTGGAATGTCTCCTTATCCGTGCATCGAGAGGCCGCCCGAGACGCTGATCGTCTGGCCGGTCATGAAGGCGGCGTCGTCGCTGGCGAGAAACGCCACAAGGCCGGGGTAATCGTCTGGAACGCCGATGCGGCCGAGCGGCACGCCGCGCACCATCGAGTCGCGGATCTTCTGTCCCGCCTCGCCGGTGCCGACGAAGGCGTCCATCGCCGGCGTGTCGGTCGGGCCAGGGCACACCGTGTTGACCGTGACGTTGCTGCGTGCCACCTCGCGAGCCAGCGCCTTGGCGAAGGCGATCGTCGCGCCCTTGCAGCCCGAGTAGACGACCTCGCCGGTGGAACCGACGCGCCCCGCGTCGGACGCGATGTTGACGATCCGCCCGCTCTTCCTCGCGGCCATGCCCTGGGCGACGGCGTGCGTCATGTGCAAGGGACCGAACCAGTTGATGGCGGTGACCTTCTTCCAGAACGCCTCGTCGGTTTTCAGGAAGGGCATTGGCGTGTCCCAGCCGGCGTTGTTAACCAGGATGTCGGTGCCGGCGCCCGTCTTCGATTCGAAGCTGGCCACCGCGGCGGTGACGGCGGCGTAGTCGGTGATGTCGCAGGCGATGGCGACCGCCTTGCCGTCGACCGCCGCGATTGCCTTGACCGTGTCGCCGGCACCGTTTGCGTTGATGTCGAACACGCCGACGGTCACACCCTCGGCCGCCAGCCGTAGCGCGATGGCGCGGCCGATGCCGCTGCCGGCGCCGGTGACGATGGCCGTCTTGCCTTTTAGTCCTCGCATGAAAACTCCTGTCGTCGTTGAAATCGATTCGTCGCTTAGGCGCCGTGGCGTCCGATGATGGACACGGCGCAGACGTTCTGGTGCGGGTGGCCGCCGAGGTTCTCGGTCAGGCCGAGGTCGACGTGCGCCAGTTGGCGTTCGCCGGCCCGGCCCTGCAACTGCAGCCAGAGCTCGTAGACCATGCGCAGGCCCGACGCCCCGATCGGATGGCCGAAGCACTTGAGGCCGCCGTCGACGCCAATCGGCAAGGCGCCGTCGCGGTCGAAGACGCCGTCGAGCACATCGTGGATGACGCGGCCTGGTGCGCTGAAGCCGAGGTCTTCCATCGTCAACGCTTCGGCGATCGAGAAGCAGTCGTGGACCTCGGCCATCTGCAATTGCCGGCGCGGGTCGGTGATGCCGGCGGCGGCGTAGGCGCGCGCGCCGGCTTCTCGGGCGGTCGCGATGTGCGCGCCGTCCCAGCGTTGGAAGCCCGCTTCCTCGCCGTTGCTCACCGAGACTTCGAGCGCCTTGATCGTGATCAGCGCGGCGTCGGGGCGGAGCGCGCGCGCGATCTCGGGCGTGGTCAGGATCGCGCAGGCGGCGCCGTCGCTGACGCCGCTGCAGTCGAACAGGCCGAGCGGCGCCGCGATCGTCATCGCGTTCAGCACGTCTTCTTCGGTGATCTTGTTGCGCAGGTGCGCCTTGGGATTCAGGGCCGCGTTGGCGTGGCTCTTGACCGAGATGTGCGCCATCGCGCGCTTCAGGTCGGCCATCGCGACGCCGTGCTTGGCGGCATATGCCGACGCCACTTGCGCGAAGGCGCCGGGCGCCGTCGAGTTGGGCAGCCACAGGTCGTTGGCGACGCCGCGCGTGCGCACCGGCAGGCCGCCGTAGCCGGTGTCCTTCAGCTTTTCGACGCCGAGCGCGAGGACGATGTCGTAGGCGCCTGAAGCGACGGCGTAGGCAGCGCCGCGCAGCGCCTCGGTGCCGGTGGCGCAGGCGTTCTCGACCCGCGTCGCGGCAATCCGCGGCAGGCGCAGGGCCTGGGCGAGCGGGCCGGCCGTCTTGCCGACGTTGTTCTCTTCGAGGCAGACACCGAACCATGCGGCCTCGATCTGCTTGATGCCGATGCCGGCATCGCCCAGCGCTTCGTTGAAGGCTTCGAGCATCAGGTCCTCTGGCCCGCAGTCCCAGCGCTCGCCGAAACGCGAGCAGCCCATGCCGACGATGGCGACCTTGTCGCGGATACCGGTGGCCATCAGTTCTTCTCTTTAGCGAGGGAGGTGGCGCCTCGGACCGGTGTCGCTTTCCAGAAGTAGCGGCGAAAGCCCCGGTTGCGGTCGAACTCCTTGACCCGGTAGACCATGCGCAAAGGCAGGCCGACGGCCAGCTCGCCGACGTCGGTGTCGGTGAATTCCATCAGCACCCGGCCGCCGCCCTCGAAGTCGATGTGGCCGAACTGGAACGGCGGGTCGGGCGTATAGCCGAGGAAGTCGGTGGTGTGCGACATGACGTGCGCCGGCAGGTCGGCCAGGCTGGTCGTCTGCTGGGTGTCCTGGGTGCGGCACTCGGGGTTCACGCACACACGCGTACGCGGGACCTGCACCGTGCCGCAGGCGCTGCATCGGCCGCCTTCGAAGCGCGATGCGCGCGCATGGTCGCGCCAGGCCGCGGTGAGCGCGGTCTTGTTGTCCATCTCGGCACGCATGCCCCAGGCCAGGTCGATCTGGCCGGTGAACGACAGGTACTTCAGGTAGTTGTTTTCCGGCTGACCGGCATCGGGCACGTCGCCGGGGCACGGCGCCGCCGTGCGGCGCAACAGCAACGCGTCGCAGCCGCTGCCAAAGGCAGCGACCATGATCAGGGCGCCCGGCGCGGCCGCGCGCAAGGCGATGTCGAGCATGGCCAGAGGCTGCGCGCTGCCCAGGTCGCCGACCGTGCCGTGCTCGGCCGAGACGACCGCGGCGGCGCCGATGCCGAGCCGCTTGGCGACGGCCTCGTTGACGCGCGCCAGCGGCGCCGGCATGACGAAGTGGGCGACGTCGGAGACGGCGACGCCGGCGTCGAGCAGGCACTGGCGGATCGTGCCTGCCGCAATCTTCATGTAGCCCTCGTCGCGCACCCAGCGCTCTTCCCAGGCGTATTCGTGATCGTGGCCGGTCTCGCGAAAGTGATCGACCAGGTCGGCATATTCGCTTCGGCTCGCCAGCAGCGTCGCGATCGCCGCACCGCTGCCGACGAGCGCGCCGGCGGCGCCATCGCCGAAGATCATTTCCTGGGCGCTCGCCGGCTGCGCGATGCGCCGCTCGGCGGCGAGCAGCATCTGCGTCGTGCTGCTGGCGGGGCGGCGCATTGCCGTCGCCAGCTCGGTGAGCGCGGCGCGGCCGCTCGAGGTCGCGTCGCGCAACACGGCCGAAGTGGCGAGGCCGAGCGCCGAGGCGACGATGCCGGCATTGAGCCGTTCGGCGAACGGCAAGGTGGTGGAGACCAGCGTCAGCTCTTCGGCCGCGACGGATGGGCTCGCACGCAGCAATTGCCGACCGGCCTCGACCGACATCGTCACGGTGTCTTCGTCCCAGTTCGCGATCGCGCGTCGGCCCTTGGCGAGCGAGCGCAGGCCGGGGGCCATCCACTGATGCCGGGCCAGCACTTCGCTGCGATCGAGGCGCAGCCGAGGCACGTAGCGGGTGGTGGCCAGCAGGCCGTGTTCCGCGGGTTCGTTCATGTCGGCGGGGGTCGGTACGGCAGGCGATGCATTCATGACGTGATACATGATACGCTAGCGAACGATCAGACGACAACCTGTGGAGGGCGGCGCGCGCAGAGGGTTTTCCCCGGGGTGCGAGCGGTCCGTGAGGACACGGCGCTGCCTCCGGTCAGACACACTTTCGAATCCGCCGGGCCCCTCCCCACGTCCCGACACCGAGGAGAAAAAGACCATGACCCGATTGCTGGAAGACAAGGTCGCGCTGATCACCGGCGGCGGTCGCGGCGTCGGCCGCGGCATCGCGCTGGCCATGGCGGAGGCCGGCGCCCGCGTCGTCGTCAACGACATCGGCGCGACGCTCGACGGCAAGCCCGGCGACGAGCAGCCGGCCCACGAAGTCGTGGCGCAGATCGAGAAGATGGGAGGCAAGGCGATCGTCGACGGCGGCTCCGTCGCCGACTGGGGCGCCGCGCACAAGATGGTCGAGGCGGCGCTGAACGCCTTCGGCCGGATCGACATCGTCGTCAACAACGCCGGCATCCTGCGCGATGCGATGTTCCACCGCATGAGCGAGCCCGAGTTCGACGACGTCATCGCGGTTCACCTCAAGGGCAGCTTCAACGTCAGCCGCGCCGCGGCGCCGCATTTCAAGGCTCAGGGCAGCGGCTGCTACGTGCACATGACCTCGACCTCCGGCTTGATCGGCAATTTCGGCCAGGCCAACTACAGCGCCGCGAAGCTCGGCATCGTCGGCCTGTCGAAGTCGATCGCCCTCGACATGCAGCGGTTCGGCGTGCGTTCGAACTCGGTCGCGCCGTTCGCCTGGACGCGCATGATCGACTCGATCCCGAGCGAGACCGAAGAGCAGAAGAAGCGCGTCGAGGGCCTGAAGAAGCTCGTACCGGAACGCGTCGCCCCCTTCGTCGTCGGCCTCTGCGCCGACGCCGCCAGCGACGTGACTGGCCAGATCTTCGGCGTGCGCAACAACGAGATCTTCCTGTTCAGCCAGCCACGGCCGATCCGCAGCGCCCATTGCGGCGACGGCTGGACGGCGCAGGGGGTGCTCGACACCGCGCTCCCGATGCTGCGCGCCGGCTTCTTCGGCCTGGAACGCTCGAGCGACGTCTTTACCTGGGATCCGGTGTAGACGCCGGTGACAGTGGTCCGAGCAGGCCCCTAGGGTTTCTCCGTTGACGGGTGCAGGTCATCATCATCATAATACTTACCATACGGTAGTGAACTAAATAGTCCGGCTGCGATTGGCAAGGTCGGCGACCGCAGGAGACTCGGCATGACGGTGCAGGCCTTCGACCTCGTTGCCCATGGGCGCGCGATGCGCGCCGGCGGCTTCTGGGTCGACCGGACGATCGATGAATACCTCGTCGAGGCGATCGCGAGGACGCCCGGCAAGTCGGCCGTGATCGGCTACCGCGTCGACCGCCCGACGCCAACGCGCCTCAGCTATGCCGAGCTCGGCGACAAGGTGGCGCGGGCCGCCGCCGCTCTGCGCCGGCTCGGCGTCGGGCGGGGCGACGTCATCGCCGTGCAGCTGCCGAACTGGTGGGAGTTCGTGGTCGTGGCGCTGGCCGGCGGGCGGCTAGGGGCCGTCGTCAATCCGCTGATGCCGATCTTTCGCGAGCGCGAGCTCGGCTTCATGCTCGGCTTCGCCGAAGCCAAGGTTCTGGTCGTTCCCAGGCTGTTCCGCGGCTTCGGCCACGAGGCCATGGCCGCCGGCATGCGTGCCGATCTGCCCAAGCTCGAGCACCTGATCGTTGTCGATGGCGAGGGCGAGAACGCCTTCGAGCGCCTGCTTCTCAGTGGCGAGGATCGGGTCGAGGCGCCGGCCCGCCTCGCCGACTCGGCGCTGCAGCCGGGTGATCTCGCGGTGATGATGTTCACCTCGGGAACGACCGGCTCGCCCAAGGGCGTGATGCACACGTCGAACACCTTGATCGCCTGCACCAACTCGCTCAGCGGGCGGTTCCACCTGAGCAGCGACGACGTGATGCTCGCCTGCTCGCCGGTCGGCCACATGACCGGCTATGCGGCGGTGATGGTGCTGGCCGTCCGCCTTGGCGCCACCACCGTGCTGCAGGACGTCTGGGAGGTGAAGAGGGGCGTCACCATCATGGCCGACGAAGGCGTGACCTATACCGCCGCGTCGACGCCATTTCTGACCGACATCTGCGATGCGGTCGCTTCCGGCTCGCCACGGCCGTCCAGGCTGCGCTCGTTCCTGTGCGGCGGCGCGCCGATTCCGCCGGTGCTGATCGAGCGCGCGGCGCGCGAGCTCGACCTGAAGGTGTGCTCGCTCTGGGGCATGACCGAGTCGCTGTCGAGCACACTGACCGAGCCGGAGCGCGCCGCCGAGAAGTCGTCGACGACCGACGGCCGCGCCCTCGAAGGCGTCGACGTGCGCATCATCGATTTCGAAGGCAAGCCGCTGCCGCTCGGCGAGACCGGGCGCCTGATGGTGCGCGGCGCGCAGCTCTTCGCTGGTTACTACAAGCGGCCCGACATCCCCACCTTCGACGCCGACGGCTGGTTCGATACCGGCGACCTCGCCTACATGGACGGCGAGGGCTACATTCGCATCAACGGGCGGACCAAGGACGTGCTGATCCGCGGCGGCGAGAACGTGCCGGTGTTCGAGATCGAAAGTCTGTTGCACAAGCATCCGGCGGTGGCCGCGGCGGCGATCGTCGGCTATCCCGACGACCGGCTCGGCGAGCGGGCCTGTGCCTTCGTCGTGCTGCGGCACGGAGCGAAGCTGGAGCTGGCCGACGTGCAGTCGTGGATGACCGAATCGAAGGTCGCCAAGCAGTATTGGCCGGAGCGCCTGGCGATCATCGACGACCTGCCGCGCACCCCCAGCGGCAAGGTCCAGAAGTTCAAGCTGCGCGAGCTCGCCGCCAACCCGTCGCCTACCTGATCGGGCAGCGATTGAACAGCCCCGCGCCTGCCACCCCGGCCACGAGCGGTCGCGCCTCCGACACCGGTCTGGCGCTGTCGGTCGAGGGCGTCGACTTGCGCTTCGGCGGCATTCACGCCTTGCGCGGCGTCTCGTTCTCCGCGGCGCCCGGGCAGATCACGGCGGTGATCGGGCCCAACGGCGCGGGCAAGACCAGCGTCTTCAACACAATCTCGGGCTTCTACCGTCCTGCGGCCGGCCGCATCGTGCTCGGCGACGAAGACATCACCAACGTGCCGGTGCATGCACGGGCCGCGCGCGGCCTGGCGCGCACGTTCCAGAACATCGCCCTGTTTCGCGGCCTGACCGTGCTCGAGAACATCAAGCTCGGCGGCCACCACACGATGAAGGCCAACGTCTTTGCGGCGATGGGCTATCTGCGATCGGCGCGCGACGAGGAGATCGCCCTGCGCGAGGAGGTCGAGCGCAAGGTCATCAATTTCCTCGAGATCGATCACATCCGCCATCAGTCGGTCGATGCCTTGCCCTACGGCCTGCAAAAGCGCGTCGAGCTGGCGCGGGCGCTGGCGATGCGGCCGCGCGTGCTGCTGCTCGACGAGCCTGTCGCCGGCATGAACCGCGAAGAGACCGAGGACATGGCCCGCTACATCCTCGACGTGCAGGAGGAGTGGGGCGTCACCGTGCTGCTGGTCGAGCACGACATGGGCATGGTGATGGACATCTCGAGTCACATCGCCGTGCTCAACTTCGGCGAGGTGATCGCCAGCGGCACGCCCGCCGAGGTACGCCGCCATCCGCAGGTGATCGAGGCTTACCTCGGCGCAGATGCGGGAGTGGCCGCTTGAGCGAGTTTCTCGAGTTCAGCCTGCTCGGCCTGTTGTCCGGTGGCGTGATGGCGCTGATCGCGCTCAGCTTCGTGCTCATCTACAAGGGCACCGGCGTCGTCAACTTCGCGGTCGGCGAAGTGATGATGCTCGGCGCCTACATCTACTACGCCGGTGCGGTCACTTTCAGCCTCGCGCCCTGGCTCGCCTTTGTCATCGCCCTGGCTGTCATCGGCGTGTTCGCGATCGGCGTCGAGCGGGCGGTGCTGCGGCCGCTGTCGGGCCAGCCCGCGGTGTCGGTGCTGATGGCGACGATCGGCATCGCCAGCATCATCCACGGCAGCGTCGAGGCGATCTGGGGCGGCGACACGTTTTCGCCGCCGACGCTTTTGCCGCGCACGCCCGTGAACATGGGCGAGATCCTGATTCCCGGCACTGTGCTCGGCAACTTCGCGGTTGCCGCGGTGCTGATCGGCGCCTTCCTCGCCTTCTTCCGCTATTCGAAGACCGGCATCGCGCTTCGTGCCACGGCCAGCGACCCGGTCACCGCCGCCACGCTCGGCATCAACATCAACTATTCCCAGCGCCTGACCTGGGTCCTCTCGGGACTGGTCGGCACGGTGGCGGGCGTGCTCATCGCCAGCTCCGCGGGCCTCTCGCCCTTGCTGGCCTCGGCGGCGCTCAGCGTGTTCGCGGCGATCATCCTCGGCGGCCTCGACAGCATCCTCGGCGCCATCGTCGCCAGCCTGCTGATCGGCTGGGTCGAGTCGGTTTCGGCCGGCTACCTGGGTGGCAAGTCGCGCGACGTCGTGCCCTACGTGGTGGTGCTGGCGATCCTCGTCGTCAAGCCCTACGGCATCTTCGGCACCCGAACCATCGAAAGGCTTTGAGGTGCGCACCGGCGTCTTGCACGAATCCTTCGCTTCCGAGCAGAAGCTCTGGGAATCACCGACGACGCGCGTCTGGATGCTCGCGTTCACGGTCGGCCTGTTCTCGCTGCCGCTGTGGGGCGGCGACTACGTGCTGGCGATCGCCTGCATCGTCGGCATCCACGTGATCGCCACCGTGGGCCTGAACCTGACCACCGGCAACGCCGGCCTGATCTCGCTCAGCCACGGCGCTTTTCTCGGCGTCGGCTGCTACACCGTCGCCTGGCTCGGCAAGCACGGCGTGCCGTTCTACATCACGCTGCCGGCGGCCGGCTTAGTGAGCGCCTTCCTCGGCGTCATCGTCGGCCTGCCGAGCCTGCGCGTGAAAGGCCTGTACCTGGCCATCGCCACGTTGGCGGCGCACTTCATCCTGACCTTCGTCTTTCGCGAATGGGACAGCGTCACCGGGGGCGTGTCGGGCACCTCGATCCCGCGCGCCAACCTGTTCGGCTTCCAGTTCATCGGCGACGGGCGCAACTTCTACCTGATCTTCGCCTGCGCCTTCGTCATGGCGATCGGTGCGCGCAACCTCGGCCGCACCCACATCGGCCGCGCCCTGGTGGCGGTGCGCGACCGCGACATCTCGGCCGAAATCCTCGGCGTGCACCTGTTGCGCACCAAGCTGCTGGCCTTCGCCGTCGGCGCCTTCTACGCCGGCGTCGCCGGCGGCCTGCTCGGCTACTTCTACGGCAACATCACGCCCGACTACTTCGTGCTGACGCTCTCGGTCTTCTACCTGGCGGCGGTGATCGTCGGCGGCCTGGGCACGGTGCTCGGCAGCGTGCTCGGCGCCGCCTTCATGACCTTCGTGCCCGAGCTCCTGCGCCTGCTCGCGCAGGCCAGCTCGGGCTGGTTTCCCGGCATCGCCGGGCTGGTGCTGCCGATGGGCCAGGTCGTCTTCGGCCTGCTCATCATCGTCTTTCTGATCTTCGAGCCGCACGGCCTGGCCGCCATCTGGGCGCGCGTGCGGCGTACCTTCCATCTCTGGCCGTTTCGCACGTGAACGGCGCGCCCGTCCGGAATTCTTTCGATCCCACAAGGAGACTCGCATGACCGACATCAACCGCCGCACCGTCGTCCAGGCCCTCGGCGCCGCCGCCACGATCGGGCCGCTCTCGATCGGCTCGTCCTGGGCGCAGGCGCAGAAGGGCGACATCGTCATCGGCGCCGGCCAGCCGATCACCGGCGTGTTCGCGTTCGCCGGCGTGGCGATGAACAACGGCCTCAACGACTTCGTGCAATGGAAGAACGCGAACGGCGGTGTCCAGGGAAGGAAGCTCCGCTACGTCGTCGAGGACAGCGGCTTCAAGGTCGACCAGTCGGCGGCGATCTTCAAGAAGATCATGGCCAGCGAGAAGCCCTCCTTCTACTACTGCGACGGCACGCCGTCGGTCAAGGCCGTGGCGCAGGACGCGATCGCCTCGAACCACGTCATGACTTCGTCGACCTCGCTTGCCACCGCGGTGGCCGATCCGGTCAACATGCCGCAGCACATCGTGCCGGGCGCGACCTATCCGCGCCTGCACGAGGTGCTGATGGAGTACATCGCGCGCTCCTCGCGCGGCGCCGCGGCCAAGCCCAAGATCGCCTACGTCTACGCCGACACCGAGTTCGGCCGCGACGGTATTCCCGGCGGCAAGGCGCGCGCCGAAAAGCTCGGCCTGCCGATCGTCGCCGAGATCGTCACCAAGCAGTCGGGCGTCGACGTCACCACCGAGGTGGCGCAGCTGCGCCGCGCCAAGCCCGACATCGTCATCTTCCAGGGCTACATCCTGGCGCCCATGCCCGAGTTCGTGCGCCAGATGCGCGAGGCCGGCATGAGCCCGCAGATCATGGGCACGGCCTGGGGCCTCGACAAGCCGGCCTACGACGCGCTGGCTGGGCTCGGCGTTCGACTGACGGGCGTCAGCGCCTACCGCTACGGCCATGAGACCGACGCGCCGATGATCAACACGATGCGCGAGTACCTGGCCAAGAACCGGCCGGAAGTGAAGAACATCTCGCCGTTCTACGTGTCGACCTGGCTGACCGGCATGATCTTCGCCGAGATCGCCGACCGCTGCGTGAAGGCCAACAAGCCCTTGCTGCTGCCCAACATGAAGGCCGCGCTCGAGTCGATGAAGGAGTGGGACAGCGGCGGCATCAGCGGCCTGCTCGTCGACCTGAGCTCGCACCAGATTCCGGCCGGGCGCATGTACAGCTACGACCCGGACAAGAAGTCGATGGAGGCGGCGAGCGGCTGGATCAAGGTCTGATCGCGGCAGGAGCCCAGGCATGACCGCAGCGCTGACCGTCGAGAACATCGAGGTCGTCTACAACCACAGCGTGCAGGCGCTGCGGGGGTTGTCGATCGAGGTGCCGAGCGGGCAGATCGTCGCGCTGCTGGGCTCCAACGGCGCCGGCAAGACGACGACGCTGAAGGCGGCCTCCGGGGTGCTGCCGTACGAGAACGGGCGGCTCGCGTCGGGCCGGATCAGCTTCTTCGGCGAAGACATCAGCGGCCGCCCGGCCTACCGGCTGGCCCGCGCCGGCATGGCCCACGTGCGCGAAGGCCGGCACATCTTCGGCGACCTGACGGTCGAAGAAAACCTGATCGCCGCCGGCAACGCGTTGATCGGCCGAGGGCGGCGCGGCGACGTCGACCCCGAGCTGGTGTTCGGCTACTTCCCGCGCCTGCGCGAACGGCGGAAGCAGTTGGCCGGCTACCTCTCCGGCGGAGAGCAGCAGATGCTGGCGATCGGCCGCGCCATCGTCGGCCAGCCGCGCCTGATCCTCCTCGACGAGCCTTCGCTCGGCCTGGCGCCGCTGGTCGTGCACGACATCTTCTCGATCATCGCCCGCATCAACCGCGAGCAAGGCGTGGCCATGCTGCTAGTCGAGCAGAACGCGCACGCCGCGCTGAGCGTGGCGCACTACGGCTACATCCTCGAGAACGGCCGCATCGTTGTCAACGGTCCGACCGCGACCCTGCTCGACGATCCCGACGTGCAGCGCTTCTATCTCGGCAGTGGCGGCGAGGGCGAAGCGCACGTGAGCTTTCGAGATGTCAAGCACTACAAGCGGCGCAAGCGCTGGCTGTCCTGAGCGAGCGATCCATGACCGGCGCTGCCAATGATCTGAAGGACCTGCCGCTGCCGCAGCAGCTGCTGCATTGGGCGGGCATCCGGCCCGACGCGGTGGCGTTGCGCCAGAAGCAGTTCGGCATCTGGCAGCCGGTGACCTGGTCGGCCTATGCGCAGCAGGCGCGCTGGTTCGGCCTTGGCCTGCTGAAGCTCGGCTTCCAGCCCGGCCAGAGCGTCGCGGTGCTGGGCGAGAACAGCAAGGAATGGGTGTATGCGCAGTTCGGCATCGGCCTGGTCGGCGGCATCACCGCCGGCGTCTATCCGACCTCGCCGGCGCCCGAGGTCGAATATTTGCTCGCCTTGTCCGAGGCGCCGATCATCGTTTGCGCCGACCAGGAGCAACTCGACAAGGTGCTGTCGATCCGCGAGCGCCTGCCGCATCTGCGCGCGATCGTCGTCATCGACCCGCGCGGGCTGCGCCGCTACGATCGCACGGGACTGCACGATTTCGCCGACGTGGTCGCGTCGGGCCAGCGTTTCGAGATCGACAACTCGGCCGCTGCCGCAGCCGCGACCGTCGGACCGAAGCTCGACGACATCGGCCTGATGGTCTTCACCTCGGGCTCCACCGGCCGGCCGAAGGCGGCGATGATGAGCTGGCGCGGCCTCGGTGCGGCGGCACAGGGCCTGAACACCGCGCTGCGCTGTACCGAGCGCGACTCGCTGGTGTCGTACCTGCCGCTCTGCCACGTCGCCGAGCAGATGTTCTCGATCCACATCCCGGTCGCGACCGGCGCGGTCGTCAACTTCGCCGAGAGCCTGCGCACCGTGCAGGAAGATCTGCGCGAGCTGTCGCCGCAGATCTTCTTCGGCGTGCCGCGCATCTGGGAGAAGTTCCACGCCTCGATCCAGACCAAAGTGCACGAGGCCGGCGGCCTGAGGCTGGCCCTGTACCAGCGCGCGATGACGGCGCTCGAGAGCGCCGCCGGACAGCCGCGTGCGAGCTGGAGCCTCGGCCAGCGGCTTCGCTGGGTTCTCTGGTACGTGCTGGTCCTGCGCGCGCTGCTCAATTTCATCGGGCTGCGTCGCTGCCGCGTCGCGATCTCGTCCGGCGCGCCGATCGCGCCGGAGATCCTCAAGTTCTTCCGCGTCCTCGGCGTACCGATCCGCGAAGCTTACGGTCTGACCGAAGCCTCGGGCGCGACCACCATCCAGTCGGGCGACGCCTCGCCGGTCGGCACGGTCGGCGTGCCGTACCCGGGCCTCGAGGTCAAGCTGGCCGACGACGGCGAGATCATGATCCGCGGCGCCTCCGTCTTTCGCGGCTACTTCAAGAACGACGAAGCGACGCGCGAAGCGATCAATGCCGAAGGGTGGCTCTGCAGCGGCGACATCGCGCGCTGGGAAGACGGGCCGAACGGCCGCGAGCTGCGCATCGTCGATCGCAAGAAGGACATCATGATCACCGCCGGCGGCAAGAACATCACGCCGTCGGAGATCGAGAACGCGCTGCGCGCTTCGTCGTACGTGCGCGAGGCGGTCGTGATCGCCGATCGCCGGCGCTTCGTCTCGGCGCTGATCCAGATCGACTTCGAGAGCGTCGGCAAGTGGGCCGAGGAGCAGGGTCTGGTCTACACGCACTTTCGCAGTCTCACCGAGTTGCCGCCGGTGCGCGAGCTGGTGCAGCGCGAGGTCGACGCGGCCAATGCGCGCATGCCGCAGGTGCAGCAGGTGCGCAAGTTCGAACTGCTCGTCAAGGAGCTCGACCACGACGACGGCGAAGTGACGGCGACGATGAAGGTGCGACGCAAGAGCATCGCCGAGAAATACGCGCACGTGATCGAGGCGATCTATGCTTGAAGCGAGCCCCGGCGCTCGACTCGAAACGCCGGAAGGCGGCATTGCGCTGCTGCGCCTCGACCGACCGGCTCATCTCAATGCCTTGACCGACGACACCGTCGCCGAGATCGCGCGTCTGCTCGACAAGGTCGGCGCCGATCCGAAGGTCCGCGTCCTCGTCGTCACCGGCGCCGGACGCGGCTTCTGCGCCGGCTTCGACCTCGGCCTCGCCGCCGACGCGCCGGGCAGCACCGAGCTCGGCGAGACGCCGGCCTGGATGATTCGCCAGGAGTCGTTCGCCTCGCTGGTGACGCGGCTGCGTGCGCTGCGCCAGCCGGTGATCGCGGCGGTAAACGGCCCGGCCAACGGCGCCGGGCTCGGCCTGGCGCTCGCCGCCGAGATCCGCATTGCGGGTCGGTCGGCGTCGTTCAACGCCGCCTTCGTTCGCGTCGGCATGTCGAGTTGCGACATCGGCGTGAGCTGGATCTTGCCGCGCTGCGTCGGCATGTCGCGCGCCTTCGAGATCATGCTGACCGGCCGCATGGTCGACGCGGCCGAGGCCGAGCGCATCGGCCTGGTCTCGGAGACCGTAGACGACGAGCGGCTGCTGCCGCGTGCGCTCGAGATCGCGCGCAGCATCGTCGCCAACAGCGCTTTCGGCGTCTGGATGACCAAGCGCGGCGCCTGGGCCAACGTCGAGAGCGCCAGCCTGCAGGCGGCGATCGAGCTCGAGAACCGGACCCAGATCCTGGCCCGCACCACCGGCGAGCTGGCCAAGGCTGCAGAAGCCTTGGTGTCGCGCCGCAAGCATCGCGGAAAGGACGGCCATGAGCCTGCCCGTGACTGACGACGCGACGCCCGCCCCGTCGCACGTTGGCGGGCAGGGCTCCGATCTGGTTCTGCTGCACGGCCTGGGTGGGACCTGGGAAGTGTGGAAGCCCGTCATCCCGGGGCTCGAAGCGCGCCATCGCGTGATCGCGCTGACGCTGCCCGGACACTACGGCGGTCCGGACTACCGGGGCGACGGCGATGCCTCCGTGGCCGGCCTCGCCGATCAGCTCATCGAGACGCTTCGCGCACAAAGCATCACGCAGGCCCACGTCGCCGGCAACTCGCTGGGCGGCTGGCTTGCGATCGAGTTGGCGCGGCGTGGCTTCGCACGATCGGTGACGGCGTTCTCGCCGGCCGGCGGCTGGCGCAGCGACGACGACTACCGCGCTATCTCGATCCGCTTTCGCATCGCCTACGCGCTGATCGGCGTGATCCTGTTCGTGGCCACGCTGTTTTCCAACTCGACCTGGCTGCGCAAGGTCCTGACCAAGCAGACGATGGAGCACGGCGAGCGCCTCAGCGCTGCCGACTTTCTCGGTGCGCTCAAGGCCATGGCGAAGACGCGCATCTTTCGCGCGCTGCTGCGAACCATGGGCCGCGACGGCCCGGTCGCGCCGCTCGATCCGGGCCGCGTGCCGGTGCGCGTCGCCTGGGGCGGCTGCGACGCCGTGATTCCGTACCGGCGCTACGGCGAGCTGTTCGGCGAGCGCATCGTCGGCGTAGAAGAGACGACCGTCGAGGGCGTCGGCCACGTGCCGATGCTCGACGAGCCGGCGCGCGTCACAGCAAGCATCCTCGACGTGACGACGCGGGTCGACGCGGCGGCCGTGCACGGAGCGGCGGCCTGATGGCGACGCTGCGCGACATGCTGCGCTCGCGCAGCCGCAACGCCAAGCACGTGCTTGCCACCGAGCGCTTCAACAACCAGCTCGCGCTCGTCGCCGAGCGACTGAAGCGTCCGCTCGCCGAAGTGAAGAAGGAAGCGCGCGTCGGCATGCACGAGATCGCCTCGACGCAAAACCTCGCCTTCACGGCGATGTGGGACCATGGTCTCGGCCCGATGCACACGCGGGCCTGGACGATCGACGTCGACCAGCCCGGCATCCGCAACCTCAAGCGCCTCAACAAGAACTCGTCGCTGGTCTTCCTGCCGACGCATCGCAGCTACGCCGACGCCTTCATCCTGACGCAGACGCTTCGCGAGAACGGCCTGCCGCGCAACTACATCCTGGGCGGCGATAACCTCGGCTTCTTTCCGCTCGGCACGATCCTGCGCAACGCCGGCGGCGTGCTGATGCGACGCAGCTTCCAGGACGACGAGGTCTACAAGTTCGTGGTCCGCGAGTACCTCGGCTACCTGGCGGCGAACGGCCACAACCTCGAGTGGTACATGGAAGGCGGGCGCTCGCGCACCGGCAAGCTCCGGCCGCCGAAGTACGGACTCTTGCGCTACCTCGTCGATGCGATCGAGAGCGGCGTCGCCGACGACATGCTGCTGGTGCCGGTCTCCATGACCTACGACCAGCTGCACGAGATCGGCGTCATGGCCGCCGAAGAAGCCGGCGCCAAGAAGGCGAAGGAGGGCTTGCGCTGGCTGGCCGACTATGCGCGCATGCAGCGCAGGTGGATTGGCACCGCCTACGTGCGCTTCGGCGAGCCGCTGTCGCTGAAGGCTGCCCTGCGCAACGCCGACGCCGAGCACGGGGGCGGCCGCTGGACGGTCGAGAAGATCGCTTTCGAGGTCTTCGAGCGCATTAACCGCGTCACGCCGGTGACGGCGCCGGCGCTGGTCACGCTGGCGCTGCTCGGCGTCGGCGATCGCGGCCTGACGCTGGGCGAAGTGCATCGCCTGGTCGAGCCCTTGCGGGCCTATGCGGCGCAGCGCGGCTTGCCGACGGCACAGCTCGACCAGATCAAGGGCGAGAAGGGCTTGGCCGAGGTGCTCGCGGCGCTCGCCGCCTCGGGCGTCGTGCTCGGCTTCATGGGGGGGACCGAGCCGATCTACGGCATCAACCCGGGCCAGCATTCGGTCGCCGCCTTCTATCGCAACAGCGCGATCCATTGGTTCGTCAATCGCGCGATCACCGAGCTGGCCTGGTTCATGGAGCTGGGCACCACGGCCAAGGACCCGCTGCCGCAGGCCTGGCAGCGCGGCTTCGCGCTGCGCGACCTGCTCAAGTTCGATTTCTTCTTCAGCGACCGCGACACCTTCGCCGAGGAGATCAAGGCCGAGATGCGCCTGCTCGACCCCGAGTTCAAGGCGCGTGCCGCCGATCCCGAGACGCGTCTCGAGACCTTGCGCCGCGCCCCTTTCCTGGTCGCGCATCGGGCCCTGACAGCGTTTCTCGAGGCGTACTACGTCGTCGCCGACCGGCTCGCCGCGCATCCTGTCGACGCGCCGGTCGAGAAGGCGACTTTCATCGACGAGTGCGTCAACGTCGGCAAGCAATACCTTCTGCAGCACCGGCTGCAGAACCCCGAGTGCGTCTCGAAGGAGCTGTTCGGCAACGCCATGCAGCTGGCCGCCAACCGCAACCTGCTCAAGCCCGGCGATCCGACCCTGGCCGCGCGCCGCGCCGAGTTCGCAGCCGAGCTGGCGGCGCTGGTCGTCGCCGTCGGTGCCATCGACGCGCTCGACCGCGAGCGGCTGCCCGCGCGACTGGGAGTGACTGCATGACGGCCGAGCTCGACACCGCGCTCGAAGCGATTGCGCAGAGCCCCGAAGGCGCGCAAATCGGCGCCTTCTTCGACTACGACGGCACCTTGATCGACGGCTATTCGGCCGGCGCCTATTTCACCGACCGCCTGCGCCGCGGCGACATGGGCGTGGGCGAGCTGCTCGATACCGTGAAGATGGTTCGCAAAGGCGACCTCAGCGACGCCGAGTTCGCCGACGTCATCGGCAAGGGCATCCTCGACTGGGCCGGCCTGACCGAAGACGAGATGCGCGCTCTGTGGCGGCGGCTCTTCGCCTCGTCGACGGGTGCGACGCTGTTCCCCGAGACCTGGAAGCTGGTGCATGCGCATCAGAAGCAGGGCCACACGGTAGCGATCGCTTCGTCGGCCACGCTCTATCAGATCGAGCCGCTGGCCGAGATCTACGGCATCGATCACATCCTGTGCACGCGTGCCCGCGTACGCAAGGGCAAGCTCACGGGCGGGATGATCGGTGCGCCGATGTGGGGCCAGGGCAAGGCCGATGGTGTCACCGCCTTCGCCAAGGCCCAAGGCATCGACCTGAAGGTCAGCTTCGGCTACGCCAACGGCAACGAGGACATCGCCTTCCTGCGCAGCCTCGGCCATGCGAACGCGGTGCAGCCCAAGCCCCTGCTCGAACAGACCGCCACCGAGGCGGGCTGGCCGGTTCTGCACTTCGACCGTCGCAACCGCGGCACGCCGCAGGCGATGGCACGCACCGTCGGCGCCTACGGCGCGATGGCGGCGGCCTTTCTCGCCGGCCTGGGGCTGGCCAAGGCGACCGGAAAGACGCGCCGCGCCGTCGACCTCATCACCTCGGTCGCGAGCGACGCGGCGCTGGCGGTGCTCGGTGTCGACGTCGAGGTGATTGGCGAGGAGAACCTGTGGTCGAACCGGCCCTGCGTTTTCATCATCAATCACCAGAGCAAGATTGACATGTTCCTGATGATGTATTTGATCCGTCGCGGCTTCACCGGCGTGGCCAAGAAGGAAGCAGCGAACACGCCGGGCTTCGGCACCTTCATGCGCATGGCCGACATGGCCTTCATCGACCGCGCCCACACCGGCAAGGCGATCGATGCGCTCAAGCCGGCCGTCGATCGTCTCAAGCAGGGCCTGTGCGTGGCGATCGCCCCCGAAGGCACCCGCTCCTGGTCGCCGCAGGTCGGGCCGTTCAAGAAGGGCGCCTTCCACATGGCGCGCCAGGCCGGCGTGCCGGTGGTGCCGGTCGTCATCCGCAACGCCGGCGAGGTGATGGGCCGCAACGACCAGACGATGCGCTCGGGCAAAGTGCAGGTGGCGGTGCTGGCGCCGGTGCACGTCGAGCACTGGAAGCTCGAGGACATGGAAGCGCGCGTCGCCGAAGTGAGGCAGCAGTTCGTCGACACGCTCGAGCACTGGCCGGAGAAGACGGCATGAGGGCCGATCGATGAGCCGGCCGATCCGCGTCGCCGTGCTCGGTGCCGGCTCCTGGGGCACGACGGTCGGCTCGCTGGCCGCGCGCAACGCCGAGACCGTGCTCTGGGCGCGCCGCGCCGAGACGGCCGAGCAGGTCGCACGCGAGCATCGCAACGATGCCTACCTGAAGGGCCTCGCACTGCACCCGGCCTTGCGCGCGACCGCGCTGCTCGACGAAGCCGTGTGCGACTGCGACGTCCTCGTCGTCGGTGTGCCGTCGCACAGCTTTCGCGAGACGCTGAAAGCGGTCGCGCCGCTGCTGCGTCCGTGGGTGCCGGTGTTGAGCCTCGCCAAGGGCCTGGAGCAGGGCAGCCAGCAGCGCATGACGCAGATCATTCACGAAGAGCTGCCCGGTCATCCGGCGGGGCTGCTCGCCGGACCCAACATCGCGCGCGAGGTACTGCAGGGCCTGGCCGCCGCCGCGGTGCTGGCGATGCCCGATGCGGAAGTCGCGCGCGCGCTGCAGCCGCTCTTCGCGAGCCCGGTGTTTCGCGTCTACACCAACACCGACGTGATCGGCTGCGAGCTCGGCGGCCCGCTCAAGAACGTGATCGCGATCTCCGCCGGCATGGCCGACGGGCTCGGCGTCGGCGAGAACACGCGGGCGATGGTCATCACGCGCGGGCTCGCCGAGATCACCCGTCTCGGCGTCGCGCTCGGCGGCGCGGCCGAGACCTTCTCGGGACTGACCGGCCTCGGCGACCTGCTCACCACCTGCATGAGCCCGCTGTCGCGCAATCGCCAGGTCGGCGAGCAGTTCGCGAAAGGGCGCACCACCGCCGAGATCGTCGCCTCGATGAACATGGTCGCCGAGGGCATCAAGACGAGCAGCGTCGTCATGGACCTGGCCGGCAAGCTCGGCATCGAGATGCCGATCGCTGCCGAGGTCGCGGCCGTGGTCAAGGGCGAGCGCGGGGCGGTCCAGGCCTTCCGCGGCCTGCGGCGCCTGGCGCCCAGCGCCGAGCGAGGCGTCGCATGAACCGCCGCAACCTTCCTGCAACGAAAGTCGCGGCGCGCAAGGCGAAAGCCGCGCCGACGAGCCAATCCCTTTGAGAAGCGAAGCCCGATGGCCAAGACGCAATCGATCGACGACAGCGTGCTCGCCGAGCTGCGAAAGTGGGGCGGCCCGGCCGAGATGAGCGCGTTCGAATCGCTGATGTGGCTGGCCGAGGTCGACCCGCGGTTGCGCTCGACGACGACCTCGGTGCTCACGCTCGATCTCGAGCCCGACTGGGATCGGTTCCTGGCCGACCACCAATGGCTGGTCGACGCCGTGCCGCGCTTTCGCCAGCGCGTCGTCGTGCCCTCGTTCGGCGTCGGCAATCCGACCTGGGTCGACGATCCAGACTTCGAGCTCTCGTACCACGTGCGCCGCCATCGTTTGCCCGCGCCGGGCAGCGAACGCCAGCTCATGGACGCCGCCGCCATCCTCGCCATGACGCCGTTCGATCGCGCCAAGCCGCCGTGGGAAGCGACGCTGTTCGAAGGCCTCGAGGGCGGGCGCGCCGCCTATGTGCTGAAGCTGCACCACGCCGTCTCCGACGGGCTCGGCATCATGCAGTTGCTGAGCCGCGTCTTCACGCGCGACCGTGCCGCGGTCGTGCGGCCCAAGCCGGCGGCGCGAGACCGCGGCCGTGGCCGCGTCGTCACGCCGTTGGGCCTCGGCATGAAGGCGCTGGCGAGCGGACTCGCATCGTTGCCGCGCAGCGCGAGCGACGCGGCTTCGGCCCTGGTACGCCACGCCGGCAACCTGGTCAGCGATCTCGAATCGACGCAGGAGTCGCTGGCCTATTTGTCGTCGGCCAGGCGCATGGTCGGCAACAAGCCCGTGCCGGGCTCGGCGCTGTTTCGCCGGCGCAGCCTGTCCTGGCGCTTCGACACCATCGAGTTTCCGCTCGCCGACTTCAAGGCCGCGGCCAAAGCGGTCGAGGGCTCGGTCAACGACTGCTTCCTCTCCGGCCTGATCGGCGGCTTTCGCCGCTATCACGAAGAGATGGGCGTGGCGGTGACCGAGATGCCGGTCGGCTTTCCGATCAGCCTGCGCACCGGCGACGACCCGATGGGAGGCAACAAGTTTGCCGGCTCGCAGTACGACGCGCCGGTCGCCGAGAAGGACCCGGTCGAGCGCATCCGCCACATCCAGCGCTTCGTGCGGGAGACGCGGGCCGAGCCGGCGCTCGACGTCATGATCCGCCTGACCCCGGTGCTGACGCGACTGCCGATGGCGGCGGTGACGCGCCTGATGGCCGGCTTCACGGCGGCGCAGGACGCGCAGATCAGCAACATCCCCGGCATTCCGTTCGCGGTCTTCCTCGCCGGCGCCGAGGTCACGCACTACTGGCCGTTCGCCCCGGCGCCCGGCTGCGGAATGATGATCGCGATGCTGTCGCACAACGGCCGCTGCTGCGTCGGCATCAACAGCGACGCCGCCGCCGTCACCGAGCCCGAGCTGCTCGTGCAGTGCCTGCGCGAAGGCCTCGACGAGGTGCTCGCCCTCGGCAAACCCGACAAGAAGAAACCGATCGTCCCGAAAGCGGCGGCCCGCAGGCCGGCGCGCAAAACCTCCAAGCCAACCAGGAAAGCCAAATGACCACCACCGAAACCATCATGGAGGGAGCCGAGCCCTTCTTCTTTCCGGGCAACAACATCGGCGTGCTCGTCTGCCACGGCTTCACCGGAACGACGCAGAGCATGCGCGGCCTCGGCAAGCACCTGAACGGCGCCGGCTATACCGTGATCGGACCGCGCCTCGCCGGCCATGGCGTTTCGCCGCAGGCGATGGCCAAGACGACGGCCGCCGACTGGATCGTTTCGGTCGACGAGGCACTGGCCGAGCTGAAGAAGACCTGCAAGCAGATCTACATCACCGGCCTGTCGATGGGCGGCACGCTGACGCTTTACACCGCCGCCAAGCACGGCGACGTGATCAAGGGCGCGATCTCGATCAACGGCATCGTCCAGGTCGACATTCCCGACCTGGCCGGGCTGGCGCTCGACACGGCCGTGCCGGAGATGATTCCGGGCGTCGGCTCCGACATCAAGGACCCGAACTCCAAGGAGTTGGCCTATGCCGAGCTGCCGGTGGCGGCGATCCGCCAGATCTACGTGCTGGCGGCGGTGACGCGCGACCTGCTGCCGCGCATCAAGTGCCCGACGCTGGTGATCCAGTCGCGCGACGATCACGTCGTCAATCCGCGCAACGGGCCGCGCATCGTCCGCTTGGTCGGTTCCAGCCGGGTCGAGCTGCTGTGGCTCGACAACTCCTTCCACGTCGCCACGCTTGACAACGACAAGCAGCTGATCTTCGAACGCACCGCGGCGTTCATCAAGTCGATCGCCGGGCGCTGAGAGCCTGTCGCCCCTAGAATGTACGCATCCTTACAGTAATGGACGCCTCGTCCGTCCCCATCGCCATGACCGCGGAAACACACAGCGTCGACTGGGAACTTCGACTCGGGTTCCTGATTCACGACGTGTCGCGACTGCGGCGCAGCGCCTTCGATCGCTGCCTGAAGCCGCTAAACGTCACCCGCTCGCAGTGGTGGGTGCTGGCCTACCTGTCGCGTGAGGACGGCATGACCCAGTCGCAGCTGGCCGAAGAGCTCGATCTCGGCAAGGTGGCGGTGGGCGGGCTGATCGACCGGCTCGAGAAGGCGGGGCTGCTGCGGCGCGATGCCGACCCGAGCGACCGGCGCATCAACCGCATCTTTCTCGAGCCCAAGAGCAAACAGCTAATCGCGCGCATGAGGAAGGTCAGCCATCGCCTGAATGCGCAGATCCTCGACGGCCTGGCCGATACCAAGCTCGAGGCCGCGGCGACGACGCTCGACGCGATGAAGCGCAACCTGCTCGGCTACCTGCAGACCAGCGACACCTGATCGGCGTCCTTCGGGGCAGGCGAGATCGCGAACGCCGCTCAGGGCCGCCGGGCGGCCGCCGCCGGAGCGCCGCCATTTCGTACTCGACACATACGGTAAGCTAGTGCAAACTCGTGTGAACCGAGCGACGTCACCAAGTCGCCAGCGCACTCAGGAGACATCGCGAATGGTTCTGACCGACGACCAGAAGGCGCTCCAGGAGTCGGCGCGCCGCTTTGCCCGCGAGCGGCTCCTGCCCGACTACCAGAAGCGCGAAAAGCTCGGCGTGCTCGATCGCGGCCTGATCTCCGAGATGGGCCGGCTCGGCCTGCTCGGCGTCGACCTGCCGGAAGAGCTGGGCGGCATGGGCGTCGACGCGGTGACCACCGGCCTGATCGCCGAGGAGCTGGCCTACGGCGACTTCAACGTCAGCGCTGTGCCGGTCGGCATCTCGCTCAACGGCGCGATCCTGAGCCGCCACGCCCAGCCCAAGGTCTACAAGGAATGGGTGCCGCGAATGACGCGCGGCGATGCGATCGTCGCGATCTGCCTGACCGAGCCGCGCGGCGGCTCTGACGCGAGCAACCTGCAGATGAAGGCAAGGCGCGACGGCGACCACTACATCGTCAACGGCGAGAAGACCTCGATCACTTTCGCCGACCGCGCCGACGCCTACCTGATCTTCGCCCGCACCGGCCGTCCCGACGAGGGCGCCAAAGGCGTGACCGCGCTGTTCATCCCGGGCGATACGCCGGGCATCTCGCGCACCCATTTCGACGACGTCGGCAGCGCCATCATCGGCCGCGGCTCGGTGTTCTTCGACGACGTCCGCGTACCGGTCGACCATCGCCTCGGCGACGAAGGCAAGGGCTTCTCGCAAGTGATGCAGGGATTCGACTACAGCCGCGCCCTGATCGCCCTGCAGTGCTGTGGCGCGGCCCAGGCCTCGCTCGACGAAGCCTGGGCCTACGCCAAGGAGCGCGAGGCCTTCGGCCGGCCGATCGGCCAGTTCCAGGGTGTCAGCTTCCCGCTCGCCGAGGGCGATTCGCACATTGCCGCGGTGCGCCAGCTCTCGTACCACGCGCTCGCCATGCGCGACGCCGGCCTGCCGCACACGGCCGAGGCGGCGATGGTCAAGTGGATGGGGCCGAAGACGGCCTTCGACGTCATCCACCAGTGCCTGCTGACCTTCGGCCACTACGGCTGGTCGAAGGACCTGCCGCACCAGCAACGTCTGCGCGACGTGATGGGGCTCGAGATCGGCGACGGCACGGCCGGCGTGATGAAGATGATCATCGCCCGCGAGCGGATCGGCCGCGCCTCGATACAACACTGAGAGCTTAGGGCCTGTTAACGCTATGGGAGAGATCACCCGAAGCGGCCCGCAGCGCTCCTGCGCGAGCCCTCCCATAGCGCTAACAGGCCTTAGCAGGCTGTTGAAATTGGGTTCATTCGAGCAGTCATGATTGCACGCATCTATCGCGCTTTGCTTCCGCGTCTCGAATCTGGAGGCTCGTGCCTCGTGCGTCGCTCGTCCCCACACGTCG
>JANXWR010000188.1 GCA_025351025.1 Burkholderiales bacterium
GGTGATCGAGCCGACGCCGTTCGACTGGCTCACCGACTCGAAATAGATGAGGCCGGGCGAGCCGTTCATCTCCTGCTCGATGACGCTGATGACGCTGTCTTCGAGCGTCTGCGCGGAGGCGCCCGGGTAGACCGCGGTCAGCACGATCGAGGGCGGCGCGACGGTCGGGTACTGGGCGATCGGCAGCTGCTTGATCGAGACGCCGCCGAGCACGAGGATGAAGAACGCGATGACCCACGCGAAGATGGGCCGGTCGATGAAGAACTGCGCCATCGAGCGAGCTCAGCGAGAAACGGAGGCAGCGCTCGCGGGCGCCGGCGCGCCGCTGGCGACAGGCGCGCTGGCGGCCGGCGCCGAGCCGGCGGGCTGCCAGGGCACGGGCTTGACCGGCGCGTTGCCGCGCAGCTTCTGGAAGCCGTCGACCATCACCATCTCGCCCGGCTTCAAGCCGTCGAGGATGATCCACTGGCCGCCTTGCGCGGTGCCGACCTTGACCGGCCGCGGCGCGACCTTGCCGTCGCTTCCCACGACCATCACGCTGTCGCCGGTCGAGCCGCGCTGCACCGCCTGCTGCGGCACGACGATGCCGGTCGGCGTCTCGGCCTGCTCGAGCCGCACCCGCACGTACATGCCGGGCAACAGCACGCCGCTGGCGTTCGGCACTTCGGCGCGCAGCGTGATCTGGCCCGAGGTCGGGTCGACGCTGAGGTCGGAGAAGAGCAGCTTGCCGGTCTGCGCGTAGTCGCTGCCGTCTTCGAGAACGATCTGCACGCGCGCCGAATCGGCGCTGCCGCCGGCGCGCCTGAATTTGCCGCTGGCGATGGCGCGGCGCAGCTTCAGCACGTCGGTCGTCGACTGCGTGAAGTTCACGTACATCGGGTTGATCTGCTGTACCAGGGCGAGCGGCGTCGCCTCGCCCTGGCCGACCAGCGCGCCTTCTGTCACCAGCGCCCGACCGATGCGGCCCGAGATCGGCGCGGTCACCGAGGCATAGCCGAGGTTGATCCGGCCGCTTTGCACCGCTGCCTTGGCCGAAGCGACGTCGGCCTCGGCCTGCTTTTGCGCCGCGACGGCGTTGACGTAGTCCTGCTTGCTGATGGCGTTGGCTTCGAGCAGCGGTTTGTAGCGCTCGGCCTGCGCGGTGGCCTGCGTCACGTTCGCCTGAGCGCGCGCCAGCGAGGCTTGCGCGCTGGCGACGGTCGCCTGGTAGGGCGCGGAATCGATCTGGAACAGGGGCTGGTTGGCCTTGACGTCGCTGCCTTCGACGAACAGCCTCTTGATGACGATGCCGGCGACGCGCGCCCGCACCTGCGCCACGCGCGAGGCTTCGAGGCGGCCCGGCAACTCGGTGACCAGGCCGACCGGGCGTGGCGCCACCGTAACGACGCCGACTTCGGCCGGCGGCGGCGCACCCCCCGGCCCCTTGCCGCCCGGCGCGTCGGACTTGCCACAGGCCGCGAGCAGCGCGCCCGCGCAAAGCACCAGAGACGACGTCAACGCGGCGCGCCTCGCGGCGCGAGCGGCCCTCGTCCGCGCCGTGCTTCGATCGGTCATCTCAAGCCACCTCTGCATTCAAAGCTGCGGAGAATAGCCGAGCCAGAGTCGGCCCACCTTCGACGTGGCCGCGGCCGCCGGTCAGACGCCGGCCTTGGCGAGCACCACGACCGACACGCCGCGTGCCGGTGCCAAGGGGTCGGCGTTCTGGTACGAGTGCGGAAGATTGCCGGGGAAGGCGAGCACGTCGCCCGCGACGAGCGCATGGCGATCGCCGGCGACGATAAGGTTGACGCTGCCATCGAGGCAGGTAAAGAACTCGCGCGTGCCAGGTAGATGCGGCGTTCCGGCCATCACCGCGCCGGGCGCGAAGTCGAGCACTTCCATCATCTCGTCGGGCACCGGCTCGGGCACCAGGTCGCGGATCGTCACGCCGCGGCCCTTGCTGCGCGATGCCAGCTCGGCCGCCGGCCAGCGCCGCACCAACGCGCGCGGCGATGCGAGCAGCTCGTCGATCGGCACGCCGAGCGCCTGCGCCACCTTGACGAGGACGACGAGCGATGGATTGCCGGCCCCGGACTCCAAGTTGGCGATCGTCGAGCGCGGCACCTTGGCGACGCGCGCCAGCGCTTGCTGCGTCAAGGCGCGCGTGTGGCGCAGGCTGGCCAAGTTGCGCGCGAGGTGGCTGGCGGTGTCGCTCATGGCTTTGTCGAGATTGTGACCATCCGCCATTGCGCTGGACACGGCGCTGGCTTGCGGCTGCTTCGAAGCCTACCTTCGCGACATCGCTTCTCGAAGGACATTCGCATCATGACCAACAGCTCATCCGGCGCGCCCTGGCGCGTCGCCGTCACTGGCGGCACCTCGGGCCTCGGCCTGGCTCTTGTCGAGGCCTTCGCAGCGCGCGGCGACAAGGTCGCCTTCGTCGCCCGTCACGCCGACAAGGTGGCCGCCACCGCGCGCCGCATCGAAGGCAGCCACGGCATCGTCGGCGACGTGTCGAAGAAGGAAGACACGCACGCCATCGCCCTGCAGATCGGCGTCGCGCTGGGTGGCCTCGACGTCCTGATCCACAACGCCTCGAGCCTCGGCCCGGTGCCGCTCGCCTTGCTTGCCGACACCGAATGCGAGGACTTCGAGGCGGCGCTCGCCACCAACCTGCTCGGCCCGTTTCGATTGACCAGGGCCTTGCTCGGCCTCCTCTCGGCGTCTGCGCGGGAGAACGCGGCGCAAGGCACGCGCTCGCTCGTCGTCAACGTCACGAGCGACGCCGGCATCACGCCCTATGCGGGCTGGGGCGCGTATGGCGTGAGCAAGGCGGCGCTTGGGCACATGAGCCGCATCTGGGACGAGGAGTTGCGTGCCCACGGTGTCGCCGTCGTTGCCGTCGACCCCGGTGACATGGACACGCCGATGCACGCGACCGCCCTGCCCGAAGCCGACCCGGCCACGCTCAAGCGGCCGCGCGACGCAGCGCGCGAGATCGTCGAGCGGATCGCCCGCGAGCGCATCGTCGGCGGCATCGGGAGCAGCGCATGAAAGCCGCCACGCATCCGGTGCAGCGCCCCCCCGACGCGCGCCTGCTCGCAGTCGACCCGGCAGGTCGCATCGCCCACCACCCGCGCGGCCGACTCGCCGAGTTGCTGGCCCCCGGCGACCTCGTCGTCGCCAACGACGCGGCAACCTTGCCGGCCAGCCTGGCGGGTCACCACCTCGCCAGCGGCGCGGCGATCGAGTTGCGCCTGGCCGGCCGCGGCTCGCTCGCGGTCGATGACGTGAAGGTCTTCAGCGCGATCGTCTTCGGCGCCGGCGACTACCGCACGCGCACCGAAGACCGGCCCTTGCCGCCGCCGCTTTTCCCCGGCGACCGGCTCGCCCTCGGCCCGCTCGACGCCGAGGTGCTGCGCAGCCTCGGCCATCCGCGCTTCGTCGAGGTCCACTTCAGCGGCAGCGCCGACACGATCTGGGCCGGCATCGCTCGGCACGGCCGGCCGGTGCAGTACGCGCATCTCGCCGAACCGCTCGCGCTCCGGGACGTGTGGACGCGCGTCGCCGCGCTGCCGGTCGCCTTCGAGCCGCCCTCGGCCGGCTTCGTCCTCGACTGGCATCTGCTCGACGCCTTGCAGGTGCGGGGCATCGGCTATGCGACGCTGACCCATGCCGCGGGCCTCTCGTCGACCGGCGATCCGGCGCTCGACGTACGTCTACCCTTCGACGAGCCGTATCACTTGCCGGCATCGACAGTCGCGGCGATCGAAGCCGCGCGCGAGCGCGGCGGTCGCATCGTCGCCCTCGGCACGACCGTGGCGCGTGCCCTCGAGCACGCGGCATCGCGGCCCGGCGGCCTCGTCGCCGGCGACGGCCTGGCGACGAACCGGCTCGGCCCGCGGACGCCGCTACACGTCGTCGATGCGCTCGTCAGCGGCACGCACGAGCCAGGGTCCAGCCACCACGAACTGCTGCGCGCCTTCGTCGACGACGGGACGCTTGCCCGCATCGACGCCGCGCTCGAGGCCAGCGCCTATCGCACGCACGAGTTCGGCGACTCGGTGCTGATCGAGCCGATGGCCGCGAGGCACGCTTGCGCTCAGGCGCGCTGGAACTTGAAGACCGCGACGCTGGCGAGCAGGTTGGGCCAGACGCGGACCGCCTTGCCGGCCTGAATGCCGAACGAATCGATGATGGCCAGTCCGTCCTTCTTCGCCAGCACCTCGAAGTCGGCATACGTGCCCACGCGGATGTTCGGCGTGTCGTACCACTGGTAGGGCAGGACGCGCGTCACCGGCATGCGGCCGGCGGCGACGTGCAGCCGGTTCGGCCAGTGCGCGAAGTTCGGAAAGCTGACGATGCCGACGCGGCCGACGCGCGCCGTCTCGCGCAGCATGCGCTCGGTGTTCTTCAGGTGCTGCAGCGTGTCGAGCTGGAGCACGACGTCGAAGCTCTGGTCCTCGAACAGCGACAGGCCCTCTTCGAGGTTGAGCTGGATGACGTTGACGCCGCGCCGGTGGCAGGCCAGCACGTTGGCATCGTCGATCTCGATGCCGTAGCCGCTGCAGCCGCGTTCGCGCTGCAGGAGCGACAGCAGCTCGCCGTCGCCGCAGCCGAGGTCAAGCACGCGCGAGCCGTTCGGTACCAGCGCCGCAATCAGCTCGATGTCCTTGCGGTCGCTCATGACAATGCCCCTACGCTTGTCGCTTCGCGCCTGCGCTGCCCCCCGAGGGGGCGCGGCCCGCCTTGGGGCGGCCCGGCGGCGGGCCGGCCGCTCACGCTGCCAGCTCCTTCGCCAGGCGATCGAAGCACGCGCGCAACACGCCGTGATAGCGCGGGTCGTCGAGCAGGAAGGCATCGTGGCCGTGCGGCGCCGCGATCTCGGCATAGCTCACGTCGAGCCGGTTGTCGACCAGCGCCTTGACGATCTCGCGCGAGCGCGCCGGCGCGAATCGCCAGTCGGTGGTGAAGCTGACAAGCTGGAATCTGCAGCGCGCCTTGGCGAAGGTCGCGGTAAGGTCGCCGCCATGCGCGCGCGCCGGGTCGAAGTAGTCGAGGGCGCGCGTAATGAGCAGGTAGGTGTTGGCGTCGAAGTACTCGCTGAACTTGTCGCCCTGGTGGCGCAGGTAGGCCTCGATCTGGAACTCGATCTCCTGCGTCGAGTAGCCGAGGGCGGCCTTTTGCAGGTCGCGGCCGAACTTGGCCTCCATCGCGTCGTCGCTGAGGTAAGTGATGTGGCCGATCATCCGCGCCACGCGCAGCCCCCGGCGCGGGATCGCGCCGTGCTCGCCGTAGTGGCCGCCGTGGAATTCGGGGTCGGTGACGATGGCGCGCCGCGCCACCTCGTTGAAGGCGATGTTCTGCGCCGATAGGTTGGGCGCGGTGGCGACGGCGATGCACTGTCGCAGCCGCGCCGGATAGCGCAGCGACCAGTCGAGCGCCTGCATGCCGCCGAGGCTGCCGCCGATCACCGCGGCGAGCGTCGTGATGCCGAGCGCATCGACGAGGCGTGCCTGCGCATCGACCCAGTCCTCGACCGTGACGACCGGAAAGTCGCTGCCGTAGGCGCGGCCGTTCGCCGCCGGATCGGGATTCGGGCTGGTCGGCCCGGTCGAGCCGAAGCACGAGCCGGGGTTGTTGACGCCGATGACGAAGAAGCGCTCCGTGTCGAGCGGCTTGCCCGGGCCGATCAGGTTGTCCCACCAGCCTTCGCTCTTGTCCTGCCCCGCGTACGAGCCGGCGACGTGGTGCGAGGCGTTCAGCGCGTGGCAGACGAGCACGGCGTTGCTGCGCGCCGCGTTCAGCGTGCCGTAGGTTTCGTAGGCGAGCGTGTAGTCGCGCAGCACGGCGCCGCTGGCGAGCGTCAGCGGCTCGTCGAAGTGCATCGATTTCGGCAGGACGTCGCCGACGGAAGGCATGGGGCGCAGCTCGCAGACAAGAAAAAACCCGGCGCCGCCAAAGCGGGACACCGGGTTGCTGCGTCCTGTCTTTAGCCGAATTTATAGAGCGCCCGCAAGCCGGAACAAATCAGCGCTTCGAGGGCGAAGTATAGCGAGGCGCTCCTGCGCGGGCGCCTCGCGTTTAAGCTGCCGCCCTTTGCCAGCGCGCCGCGCGCCCTTCATGCCGTCTTCGACGAACGACTTCCGCCGCGTGCTGGCGGCCGAAGGCATCTCCAACTTCGGCTCCATGCTGAGCCGGCTGGCATTGCCCTGGCTGGCCACGCTCGCGCTGCTCGCCACGCCGCTGCAGATGGCGCTGCTGGTGGTCGCCGACGTGGCGGCCGGCGCGGTCGGCGCATTGCTGCTCGGTGCGCTCGTCGATCGATCGTCGAAGCGCGCGACCATGATCGTCGCCGACCTCGGCCGCGCCGGCGTCCTGGCGCTGCTTGCCACCCTCGCCTTCGCCGGGCTGCTGTCGATGACGCTGCTCGTCGTCGCCGCTGCGCTGACCGGCCTGCTCACCATGGCCTTCCAGCTGGCCCGTTCGGCCTGGGTGGCGCAAAGCGTCGATGCCGATCGCCTGCCGGCGCGCAACGCGCAGCTCTCCGCCGTCGGCAGCGTCTCCGAGACCGGTGCCTTCGCGGCGGGCGGCTGGCTCTATCAACTTCTCGGCGCAGTGCTGGCGCTGGCCGTCGACGCGGCGAGCTACCTGCTCTCCGCCGCCTGCTTGTGGCGACTGCGTGACGCGGATCGCGGTCCAAGCGGCGCCGTTGATGCGAACGGCAGCGAGGCGCGACCGTTCGCACCACCATCGCGAAGCCGCATCGTCGACGAGCTGCGCAGCGGCCTTGCCGTCATCGTCGCCACGCCGGCGTTGCGCGCGCTGGCGATGCTCGAGGTGCTGCTCGCGCTCGGTGGCAGCGTCGCTGCGACCAGCTACATGATCTACGTCGCGCGCGACCTCGGCTTCGGCACCGGCGCGCTCGGCATGATCTTCGCCACGGGCAGCCTCGGCGCGGTCGCCGGCGCGGCGCTTCGGCAGCGGCGATGCGATGACTGCCGGCTTGGTTCTGCTCGCACTCGGCGCGCTCTGCATCCCGCTCGCCACGGGGGCGACCCTGGCCGGCGCGGCCCTGCTCGTCGTGCACCAGCTCGTCGGCGACGGCGGTGCGACGATCTTCCAGGTGCACGACCGCACCCTGCGCCAGACCGCCGCCGCGCCTGAGAAGCTGGCCCGCGTCGACGGCGGCCTGCGCACGCTCGGCCAGCTCGCGACGCTGCTCGGCGCGCTCGGCGGCGGCTGGCTCGCGACCGAGCTCGGCGCGCGCTTCGCGCTCGGCGTCGTTGCCGCGGTGTTCGCCCTCGCCGCGCTGGTGGCGCATCATCGGCCGCGCGGTCAACGCTGACGCGCGCACGCTGCGCCCACACCATGGACTTTCAAGCCTTGCTCGACGGCATCAATGCCGACCTGCGCCCACAGCTCGGCAAGGAAGGCAGGGTCGCCTGCTACATCCCGGCGCTGGCGCGCGTGCCGATCTCCAAGTTCGGCATGGCTCTGCGCACCTGCGACGGCGTCGAAGCGGCCTGCGGCGACAGCGCCGCGCCGTTCTCGATCCAGAGCGTCTCCAAGCTGTTCACCCTGACCCTCGGCATGCGCCTGCTCGGCGACGCCTTGTGGGAACGCATCCACCGCGAGCCTTCGGGCAACCCGTTCAACTCGCTGCTGCAGCTCGAAAGCGAGCAGGGCGTGCCGCGCAATCCCTTCATCAATGCCGGCGCCATCGCCGTCGCCGACCGGCTCGTCAGCACCCTCGGCGCCAACGCCAAGCCGGGCCTGCTCGAGATGCTCTCGAGCCTGGCCGGCGAAGCGATCTTCTTCGACGACGAGGTCGCCGCATCCGAGGCGGAGACGGGCTTTCGCAACCTCGCGCTCGCCAACCTGATGAAGAGCTTCGGCAAGATCGACAACCCGGTCGCGACGGTGGTCGACTTCTATTTCCATCAGTGCGCGCTGCGCATGAGCTGCCGCCAGCTCGCCTGCGCCGCCGGCTACCTGTGCCGCGACGGCGCGCATCCGCAAGAAGGCGGCAACGAGGTCGTCAGCGAGCGCCAGGCGCGCCGCCTCAATGCCTTGATGCTCACCTGCGGCACCTACGACGCCGCAGGCGAGTTCGCCTATCGCATCGGCCTGCCCTGCAAGAGCGGCGTCGGCGGCGGCATCGTCGCCGTCGTTCCCGACACGCTGACCTTGTGCGTCTGGTCGCCGGCCGTCGATGCGAGCGGCAACTCGGTGCTCGGCACGCGCGCGCTCGAGCTGTTCGCGAGCCGCAGCGGGCTCTCCATCTTCTAGGCCAGCGAAGGAGAAGCGCCATGGCGTGGTTCGAAGGATTCGAGAGCGGCTTGCACGCCGCTGGCGAGGTCGAGCTGTTTGCGCGCACCGGCGGCGACGCGTCCAGGCCGCCCCTCCTGCTGCTGCACGGCTACCCGCAGACGCATGCGATGTGGCACCGCGTCGCGCAGCGCCTGGCGGCCGACTTCTCGCTCGTCATCCCCGACCTTCGCGGCTACGGCGACTCGACCAAGCCGGACCCGGCGCCAACGCCCGAGCAGGACCATGCTCTGCACAGCAAGCGCGCCATGGCCGCCGACATGGCGGCGCTGATGAGCGGGCTCGGCCACCGGCGCTTTTCGGTCGCCGGCCACGACCGCGGCGGCCGCGTCGCGCATCGGCTCGCGCTCGATCATGCCGACCGCGTCGAGCGGCTCGCCGTCATCGACATCGTGCCGACGCTCGACATGTACGACATGACCGAGAGGCGCTTCGCGAGCTACTACTACCACTGGTTCTTCCTGATCCAGCCGGCGCCCTTGCCCGAGCGGATGATCGGCGGCGACCCATCGTTTTTCCTGCGCTGGTGCCTGGGCGGCTTCGGCGCGAAATCGCCGGCCCAGATCGAGCCCGAGGCCCTCGCCGAATACGAACGCTGTTTCGGCCGCGCCGACACAATCCACGCCAGCTGCGAGGACTACCGCGCCTCGGCCGGCATCGATCTCGAGCACGACCGCGCCTCGCGCGAGGCCGGCGAGAAGATCGCCTGCGACACGCTGGTGCTGTGGGGCGAGCACGGCGTCGTCGGCAAGCTCTACGCGCCGCTCGTGCTCTGGCGTGCGCAGTGCGCCGGCAAGCTCGAAGGCAAGGCGATGAAGGCGGCCCACTACATTCCCGAAGAGTTGCCCGACGAGACGGCCCGTCGCCTGCGCGACTTCCTTCTCGCCCGCTAGGCGCAGTTCACGCTTTCCACGTGGCCGGCCCCGAAGGCCGGGTCTACCATCGCGCCACTTCAGGACCCTAGTCAGGAGCGGCGATGTTCGCGTGGATCAGCAAGCTCGACCAGTACTTCCCGGTCCGCTATTCGGCCTGGGCGCTCTGCATGGTCGGCTTTCTCGCCAGCACCTATGCCTGGATGCGCATGGGCATGGACGCGTCGTTCTCGATCGGCTTTCTCGTCCTCGTCCTGCTCGGCCTGCGCGACACGATGCAGCGGCGCCACGCGATCCTGCGCAACTACCCGGTGATCGGCCACCTGCGCTTCCTGCTCGAGTTCATCCGCCCGGAGATGCGACAGTACTTCATCGAGAGCGATCACGAGGCGGCGCCCTTTTCGCGCCAGCAGCGATCGCTCGTCTACCAGCGCGCCAAGGGCGATTCCGACAAGCGTCCGTTCGGCACGCAGCTCGATGTCTCGGCGGTCGGCTACGAGTGGATCAACCACTCGCTGCAGCCGACGGTGCTGAAGACGCACGACTTCCGCGTCCTCATCGGCGCGTCGCGCGCCCAACCCTACAGCGCCAGCCTCTTCAACATCTCGGCGATGAGCTTCGGCGCGCTTTCGGCCAACGCGATCATGGCGCTCAACGCCGGCGCCAGGCGCGGCAACTTCGCGCACGACACCGGCGAGGGATCGATCAGCCGGCACCATCGCGTCAACGGCGGCGACCTGATCTGGGAAGTGGGCTCGGGCTACTTCGGCTGCTGCAACGGCGACGGCAGCTTCAGCGAAGAGCGCTTCACCGCCAACGCGCGCGACCCGCAGGTGAAGATGATCGAGGTCAAGCTCTCGCAGGGCGCCAAGCCCGGCCACGGCGGCGTGCTGCCCGGCCCCAAAGTGACGATCGAGATCGCGGAGGCGCGCGGTGTGCGGCCCTGGGTCGATTGCGTCTCGCCGGCCTCGCACGGCGCCTTCAAGACGCCGATCGAGATGATGCATTTCATCGAGCGGCTGCGCGAGCTCTCGGGCGGCAAGCCGACCGGCTTCAAGCTCTGCATCGGCCATCCTTGGGAATGGTTCGGCATCGCCAAGGCGATGCAGGAAACAGGCATCCTGCCCGACTTCATCGTCGTCGACGGCGCCGAGGGCGGCACCGGCGCGGCGCCGCTCGAGTTCACCGACCACGTCGGCGCGCCGCTGCAGGAAGGCCTCCTGCTCGTGCACAACACCCTGGTCGGGCTCGACCTGCGCGACAAGATCAAGCTCGGCTGCGCCGGCAAGGTGGTCAGCGCCTTCGACATCGCGCGCATGCTCGCGCTCGGCGCCGACTGGTGCAACGCGGCGCGCGGCTTCATGTTCGCGCTCGGCTGCATCCAGGCGCAGACCTGCCATACCGGCGCCTGCCCGACGGGCGTGACGACGCAGGACCCGCAGCGCCAGAAGGCGCTCGACGTGCCAAGCAAGGCCGACCGCGTCTATCACTTCCACCAGAACACGCTGATGGCGCTGAAGGAGCTGGTGCAGGCGGCCGGCCTCGACGATCCGGCCGGCATCACCGCCGACCACATCGTGCGGCGTAACTCGGAGCACGGCGTCAAGCTGCTCGCCAACCTGCTGCCCTTCGTCAAGCCGGGCGGGCTGCTCGAAGGCGGGTCGGAGCTTCAGGTGTTTCGCACCTACTGGCCGATGGCGCGGGCGAGCAGCTTCAGCGCCACGCCAGTCCTGTCATCCTGAGTGCCTTTTCATCCTGAGCGAAGCGAAGGATCTCGTCGCGTCTCACGAGGCCCTTCGCTCCGCTCAGGGTGACAACCGATCAAGTCGGAGGGGCGGTGTCGATGAAGCTCTGCCGGGCGTTCATCTTGTCGGCGAGCCGGGCCAGGTTCGGATGGTCGGTGCGCCAGGCGATGTCGGGAAAGCGGAACGCCAGGTAGCCGAGCGCGCAGCCCACCGCGATGTCGGCCAGCGTCATGTGGATGCCGCTGCACCAGGGCTTCTCGGCCACGCCGGTCGAGATCGCCTCGAGCGAGGCGCGGATCTTCGTCATCTGGCGATCGATCCAGGCCTGACTGCGCTGCTCGGCGCTGCGCCCGACCCAGGTCGCCTCGAGGCGGGCCAGGATGGCGGCGTCGAGGATGCCGTCGGCCAGCGCCTCCCAGGTGCGCACCTCGGTGCGCTCACGGTTCGGCTCGGGGATGAGTCTCGCCAGCGGCGAACGGGCGTCGAGGTACTCGACGATGACGCGCGAGTCGAAGACCGCCTCGCCGCCTTCCATCACCAGGCAGGGCACCTTGCCGAGCGGGTTCGACGCCAGGATCGCGTCGCTGCCCCAGACGTCTTCGGTCACGAACTGGTAGTCGAGCTTTTTCTCGGCCATGACGATGCGCACCTTGCGCACGTAGGGGCTCGGCAGGGAACCGATCAGTTTCATGAGACGACGCGCCGCTTTCCAAGGTTCGATTTGTTCCGCTTCGGAGGATGTCGCGGTGTCGAAATGATTCTAGGCGCAGCCGATAATCACCTGCTGCCCCGCTCGCCCATCGCCGATGCCCGTCTCTCCGCTTCTCGCCCTGTCGCCGCTCGACGGTCGCTACGCCGCAAAAGTCGAGTCGCTGCGGCCGCTGCTCTCCGAATACGGGTTGATCCGGTGCCGGCTGCAGGTCGAGGTCGAGTGGTTCATCGCCTTGTCCGAGGCCCGCCTGGCCGAGCTCAGGCCGTTCGGCCCGGAGTCGGTGGCTTTCCTGCGCGGCCTCGTCGACGCCTTCTCCGAGGCCGACGCGGAAGAGATCAAGGCGATCGAGCGGACCACCAACCACGACGTCAAGGCGGTCGAGTACTGGCTCGCCGAGCGCATCGGCGGCGATGCCGAGCTGGCCCCGGCGACCGGTTTCCTGCACTTCGCCTGCACCAGCGAAGACATCAACAACACCAGCCATGCGCTGATGCTCGGCGCGGCACGGCGCGAGGTGCTGCTGCCGGCGCTCGACGGCGTGCTGGCGACGCTGCGCGCCCAGGCCACCGAGCACGCGGCCCGGCCGATGCTCTCGCGCACGCACGGCCAGACGGCGACGCCGACGACGCTGGGCAAGGAGATTGCCAACGTCGCCGCGCGGCTGGCGCGGGCGCGCGAGCGGATCGAGGCCGTGCCGCTGCTCGCCAAGATGAACGGCGCGGTCGGCAACTACAACGCTCACCTCGCCGCCTATCCGGACTTCGACTGGGAGACTTTCGCGCGCGATGTTGTCGAAAAACGCCTCGGCCTCGTTTTCAACAGCCACACGACGCAGATCGAGCCGCACGACGCCATCGCCGAGCTGTTCGACGCGCAAAAGCGCTGCAACACCATCCTCATCGACTGGTGCCGTGACGCCTGGGGATACATCAGCCTCGGCTACTTCACGCAGAAGACGAAAGCGGGCGAGGTCGGATCGAGCACCATGCCGCACAAGGTCAACCCGATCGACTTCGAAAACGCCGAGGGCAACTTCGGCATCGCCAACGCCCTCTTCGCGCACATGAGCGAGAAGCTGCCGATCTCGCGCTTCCAGCGCGACCTGACCGACAGCACGGTGCTGCGCAACATGGGAGTCGCTTTCGGCCACACCGTGCTCGCCCTCGATTCGCTGGCGCGCGGCATGGCCAAGCTCGGCACCGACCCGGCCGCCATCGACGCCGACCTCGACGCCGCCTGGGAGCTGCTCGCCGAGCCGGTGCAGACCGTGATGCGCCGGCATGGCATCGCCAACCCGTACGAGCAGCTCAAGGAGTTGACGCGCGGCAAGGCGATCACGAAAGACGGCCTGCACGCCTTCATCCGCGGCCTGCAGATCCCGGCCGCCGAGCGCGAGCGCCTGCTTGCCATGACGCCGCGCAGCTATGTCGGCAAGGCCGCCGAGCTGGCGATGCGGGAAGCCGGTCCTGAGGGCAAGGCGGCGGCGGTCGTGAGCAAGCTCGAACGATGATGAGCTTCGCCGACAAGCTGGCCGGCGCCGAGCGCACCAACGATTCGATGCTTTGCGTCGGCCTCGACCCCGACCCGGCGCGCTTTCCCGAGCCGATGAAGGACGACCCTTCGCGGATCTTCGATTTCTGCGCTGCCGTCGTCGACGCGACGCGCGACCTGGTCATCGCCTACAAACCGCAGATCGCATATTTCGCTGCGAACCGCGCCGAAGATCAGCTCGAGCGGCTGATCGCGCACATCCACCGGAGCGCACCCGACGTGCCGGTGATCCTCGACGCCAAGCGCGGCGACATGGGCTCGACCGCCGATCAGTACGCGCGCGAGGTGTTCGAGCGCTACGGCGCCGACGCCGTGACGCTGTCGCCGTTTCTCGGCTTCGATTCGATCGAGCCCTACCTTCGCCATGCCGGCAAGGGCGTGATCCTGATCTGCCGCACCTCCAATCCAGGCGGCGCCGACCTGCAGGAGCAGGTGCTGGCTTCGGGCGAGCGTCTCTACGAGCACATCGCGCGGCTCGCCGCCGGACCGTGGAACACCAACGGCCAGGTCGGACTCGTCGTCGGCGCCACCTTCCCGGCCGAGATCGCACGCGTGCGCCAGCTCGCGCCGCGCCTGCCGCTGCTCATCCCCGGCATCGGCGCGCAGGGCGGTGATGCGGCGGCGACGGTGCATGCCGGCTGGCGCGGCGAAGGCGGCACGACGACGGCGCCGATCATCGTCAGCTCGTCGCGCGCCGTGCTCTACCCGGCCGACGCGCGTGGCGTCGACTTCGCGGTCGCCTCGCGGCGCACCGCCCTGGCAGCACGCGACGAGTTGCGTGCGGCGCGCCTCGCGAAAGTCGCCTGAGGCGTTCGATGGCGCGGGCAGCGG
>JANXWR010000190.1 GCA_025351025.1 Burkholderiales bacterium
CGTGATCGAGATGTTCAAGCCGCGCAGCGTGTCGATCTTGTCGTACTCGAGCTCGGGGAAAATGATCTGTTCCTTGACGCCGATGTTGTAGTTGCCGCGGCCGTCGAAGGCGCGCGAGCTGATGCCGCGGAAGTCGCGCACGCGCGGCAGGGCGATCGTGACAAAGCGGTCGAGGAATTCGTACATGCGCACGCCACGCAGCGTGACCATGCAGCCGATCGGCACGCCGTCGCGGATCTTGAAGCCGGCGATCGCCTTCTTCGACTTGGTGACCACGGGCCTCTGGCCGGCGATCTTCGAGAGATCGCTGACCGCGTGGTCCATCACCTTCTTGTCCGAGACCGCCTCGCTCACGCCCATGTTGAGCGTGATCTTGGTGATGCGCGGGGCTTCCATCGTCGACGTGTAGCCGAACTTCTTGATCAGGTCAGGAACGACCTTCTCGCGGTAGAACTGTTGCAAGCGAGCCATGTGCAGCCTCTTTAGACCTTGATCTCGGCGCCGCTCGAGCGGAACACGCGAACACCGCGCTCCTGCGTCTTGCGCGACTTCTGCTCGTCGGCGCCGAGCAGCTTGATGCCGACGCGGTCGGCCTTGCCGGTGGCCGCGTTGTAGATGGCGACGTTCGACTGGTGGATCGACAGCGTCTTGTCGGTCACGCCGCCCGTGACACCCTTCATGGGATTCGGCTTGACGTGCTTCTTGACGACGTTGACGCCCTCGACGAGCAGCCGCTCGTCGTCGACGCGCGACAGCACGGTGCCGCGGCGGCCCTTGTCGCGGCCGGTCAAGACAATGACCTGGTCGCCCTTACGAATCTTGTTCATCGCAATATTCCTGAATCTGCGAAGCCGTTCAGAGAACTTCCGGCGCCAGCGACACGATCTTCATGAAGCGCTCGGTGCGCAGCTCGCGCGTCACCGGCCCGAAGATGCGCGTACCGATCGGCTCGAGCTTGGCGTTGAGCAGCACAGCGGCATTGCCGTCGAACTTGACCAGGGAGCCATCGGAACGGCGAACGCCCTTGGCGGTGCGCACGACGACGGCCGAATAGACCTCGCCCTTCTTGACGCGCCCACGCGGCGCCGCTTCCTTGATGCTCACCTTGATCACGTCGCCGATCGAGGCGTAGCGGCGCTTGGAGCCGCCGAGCACCTTGATGCATTGAACGGATTTCGCGCCAGTGTTGTCGGCGACGTCGAGCCGCGACTGCATTTGAATCATGTTGTCCTCTTTCCCAACTTGATCCTCGGCCGGAATTCCGGACAAGGACAGTCTTGGGCCCGCTTGGGGTTTGAACTAGCGCTTCGCCCTGGGCAAAAATCCCTGAGCGAAGCCGGCGATTATCGCCCGGCCCGGTCTGACGTGTCAAACCGGGCGGGATTCAACCTTTCAGAGCGCCTTGGCCTGGTCGACCAGGGTTTTGGCGTCGCTGACCTCGAACTTGCCGGGCGCTTCGATGTTCAGCGACTTGACGACGCCGTCCTTGACCAGCATCGAGTAACGCTGCGAGCGAACGCCCATGCCGCGCGCCGTCAGGTCGAAGGTCAGGCCGGTGGCTTTGGTGAAGTCGGCGCTGCCGTCGGCCATCATGCGCACCTTGCCGGCGGTGTGCTGGTCGCGGCCCCAGGCGCCCATCACGAAGGCGTCGTTTACAGCGATGCACCAGATTTCGTCGACGCCGGCGGACTTCAGCGCATCGGCCTGCTCCATGTAGCCAGGCACGTGCTTGGCCGAGCAGGTCGGCGTGAAGGCGCCCGGCAGGCCGAACACGGCGATCGTCTTGCCGGCGGTCGCCTTCTCGATCTCGAGCGTGTTCGGGCCGACCGTGCAGCCGTTGCCCTCGATCTCGATGAATTCCTGCAGCGTGCCCGCGGGCAGCTTGTCGCCGACTTTCAGCATGTTGTGCTCCTTGCTGGCGTTCAGACGTTGATGCCTTTTTGCACCAGGCGAGTCACGACCCAGGACTTGGTCTTCGAGATCGGCCGGCTCTCGGCGATCTCGACGACGTCGCCCATCTTGTACTCGCCCTTCTCGTCGTGCGCGTGGTACTTGCTCGAGCGAGCGACGATCTTGCCGTACAGCTCATGCTTGGTGCGGCGCTCGATCAGGACGGTGATCGTCTTCGAGCGCTTGTCGCTGACGACCTTGCCGATCAGCGTGCGCGTGTTCTTGGCGCGTGGCGCCGGCGCGGCAGCAGCTGCC
>JANXWR010000216.1 GCA_025351025.1 Burkholderiales bacterium
GGGCGAGCCCCTGCGCCACCGAGCACGCCGTGCGCAATCCCGTAAAGGCGCCCGGGCCGCGGCCGAAGGCGATCGCGTCGAGGTCGCGCAAGGCGAGGCCGGCTTCTTCGAGCAGGCCGAGCAGCGCCGGCACGAGCGCGGCCGAGGCCTTGGCACCACCCGCGGCCTGCCGCGACCAGCGGCGCTGCCCATCGACGAGGGCGATCGTCATGCGCTCGCTGGCCGTGTCGAAGGCGAGCAGGACCGTCATGCGTCGCTCCAAGCCCTAGTCCGTCGCGGCGCCATCGCCCGAGTTTAGCGGCGCCTGACCGTGCCCATCACCATGCAATGATGCGACCCCATGAAGCAGCGCCCGCTCCGACGCCTGCACGTCCTTGCGCTCGCGCTGGTCTGCGCGATCGGGCCGGCGCCGGCAGCAGCGCGCGGCACCGTGCCGGCCGCGGCGCCGCGTGCCCTGCCCGCGGACGTCGAGGCCTCGCTGGCGCAGCTCGGCGTGCCGCCCGAGGCGATGGTGGCCTGGGTCGAGGAGGTCGGCGCGACGCGCCCGCGCCTCGCCTGGCAGCCCGATCGCCCGGCCAATCCGGCGTCGTTGATGAAGCTGGTCACGACCTACGCCGGTCTCGAGCTGCTCGGACCGGCGTTCACCTGGTCGACGCCGGTGTGGCTGCAGGGAACCATCGCCGACGGCGTACTCAACGGCAACCTCGTCATCAAGGGCAGCGGCGATCCCAAGCTCGTGCTCGAGCGCATGTGGCTGCTGATGCGACGGGTGCAGCAGGCGGGCGTGCGCGAGATCCGCGGCGACATCGTCGTCGACCGCAGCGCCTTCGTGCCCGGCGAGACGAACCCCGCCGATTTCGACGGCGAGCCGCTGCGCCCTTACAACGCCGGCGCCGACGCGCTGCTGCTCAACTACCGCTCGGTGCTGCTGACGATCGCGCCCGATACGGCGCGCGGCATGGCGACGGTGGGCGTCGATCCGCCGCTCGCCGGCGTGCGCGCCGACGCGAGCGTGCCGCTCGTCGGCGGACCGTGCGAGGACTGGCGCGGCGCCCTCAAGGGCGAGTTCGCCGACCCGGCCCGGCTCGCCCTGCGCGGCGCCTTCCAGGCGAGCTGCGGCGAGAAGGTCTGGGCCCTCGCCTATGCCGATCCGAAGAGCTACAGCGAGCGCGCCCTGATCGGCATGTGGCAGGAGCTCGGCGGACGCATCACCGGCGGCTACCGCGAAGGCGTGGCGCCGGCGACGCCGCCGAGCTTCGAGCTGCGCTCGCCGGCGCTCGCCGAGGTCGTGCGCGACATCAACAAGCTGAGCAACAACGTCATGGCGCAGCAGCTCTTCCTGACGCTCGGCGCGACACAGCGGGGGGCCGGCACGCCGGAGGCCTCGCGCGAGGTGGTGAAGCTTTGGCTGCGCGCCCGTGCCGGCCCAAGCGCGGCAAACAGCGTCATCGCCAACGGCTCGGGCCTGTCGCGCGACTCACGCCTTTCGGCCCGCACCTTCGGCCGGCTGCTGCAGGCGGCGTGGGCCAGCCCGGTGATGCCCGAGCTGATGAGCTCGCTGCCGGTGGCCGGCGTCGACGGCACGCTGCGCAAGTACAAGGGCGGCCCCGGCCGCGCGCACCTGAAGACCGGCTCGCTCAACGGTGTGGTCGGCATCGCCGGCTACGTGCTCGGCGATTCGGGCCGGCGCTACGTCGTCGTCGCCATCGTCAACCACGCCAAGGCGGATTCGGCACGGCCGGCGCTCGAGGCGCTGGTCGAATGGACCGCCGACGACGCCGCGTTGCCGGTCAACTCGCCGCGCCGGCCCTGAAGCGCGGCGCCGGCGCTTCAGCGAAGCTTCAGAACGGATTGTTCCTGGCGCGCGACGCGGCCAGGTTGCCGAGCGCGTTCTGGCCGCCGGAGGAAAGATGCCGGTCGTCGGCCCACAGGTAGGCACTCGGGCTGCCGCCCGGGATGAGGGTGAGGTTGGTGCAATCGAGGATCGACGGCGGCACCAGGGCCGACTGGTTGAGGTCGCAGACGCCGGTGGTCGCGTTGGTGAAGCCGTTCAGGCCGACGAACTTGGCCACGCCCTCGACGATCTCGTCCATCAGCACCAGGCCGATGCGCCGGCCGTCGTTGACGATCGTCGCGCGCAGCGAGTCGTTGAAGGCCTTGGTCAGGCGGACGATCAGCTGCTGCCGGTCGGTGTCGATGTGCGCCGCCTTTTCCGCCAGCGCGTAGGGCGAGAAGCCGACGTCGGGGATCGTCGAGACGATCACCTTGGCGCCCAGGGTGGCGAGCCGGTTCACCTGGTTGCCCGCTTCGACGCCGGCGGCGCTGACGTTGGCGGTGAGCGCCGCCTCGCTCACGGTCGGGTACTGCGCGTACTGGTTCAGCACGTCGTTGGCGCCAACGAGCACAGTCGCGAGGTCGCCCGCCTGGACGCCGCTTTCGGCGACCTGTGCGTCGATCTGCGCCGAGACGTCGGCGGCCTGGGCACCGAAGGTGGCGCGGATCCGGCTCGGCGGGTTGGTCACCAGGGTCGGCCCGGGGTTGCACTGCGGGAAGACGAGGCCGCTGTAAAGATTGGCGAGGACCTGGATCCAGATCGGGTTCGAGCGGCAGACCAGCGTCGGGTCGGTGGTCGAGGCGGTCGCGTTGACGCTGTACTTGCTGCCATTGCCATCGCCGCGGACGTCGACGATGACGCTTGTCTCGTCGCCGAAGGCGAGGATACGCGCCGCGACGAAGCTGTTCGACGCGGTGCCGCCGCCGCAGGACACGGCCAGCATCGCCAGCGCCAGGACGCCGCAGCGCAGCGCCGTACGACGCACTTCACTCGCATTCAATCTCATTCATCGCTCCAGGAAACAGGGGAGATCAAGTCGCCGCAGCGCGGCTCAGCCGGTCGCGAACGCCATCCCATTCGGGACCGGGCGGCGGCTCCTCGACCCAGATCAGATGCACGCCGGTACTGTCGAGTTCGCGCAGGACAGCAAACAATTCGTGCGCCGCCTGCTCCGGCCGGGCCGGCATGCGCCGATGGCGAACGCCGGTCGCCACGCCCGAAGGCACCGAACGGGAATATACCGCCAGCTTCAAAGGGTCCGATCCGAGCACCTGCAGGGCGGTCTTCAGCATGGTCGTCGACATCAGGCGCAGCTTGGCCTGTGGTGCGTAATGGGCGATCAGCGTGCCCGGGGCGCGCGGCGAGTCGGCGTCGGCCGCCACCAGCGGCGCGCCCAGGGCGGCGGCGAGGCGCTCCTGGGTCAGCACGCCCGGGCGCAGCAGGGCCGGCTGCCCGCCCGAGCAATCGACGATTGCCGACTCGATGCCGAGCCGCGCCGCGCCACCGTCGAGCACGAGCAGCTCGTCGCCGAACTCCTCGACGACGTGCGCCGCCGTCGTCGGGCTGACCCGGCCGAAGCGGTTCGCGCTCGGCGCGGCGACGCCGGCGGCGTGCGCCGCGACGAGCAGGGCATGCGCCACCGGATCGGCCGGGCTGCGCAGGCCGATGGTCGGCTGGCCGGCAGCCGCCGCCTCGGCCACGCCCGGCAGGCGGTGCACGCTGACCGTCACCGGCCCCGGCCAGAACGCGTCGATCAGTCGCTCGGCGAGCGGCGACAGCACGCCGAAGTGGGCCGCCTCAGCGCGGCCGGCGACGTGGACGATGAGCGGATGCCCGACCGGGCGGCCCTTCAGCGCGAAGATCCGGGCGACGGCCGCGTCGTCGTCGGCGCGAGCGCCGAGGCCGTACACGGTCTCGGTCGGAAAGGCCACCGGCTCGCCCGCCGCCAGGCGCCGGGCGGCTTCGGTGATCGCCGCCGCATCACGTCCATCGAGCAGCACGCCTCACCACCCTTCGATGCCGAGGATCGCGGCGGCGGCCCGCGCCGTCGCTTCGGCGGTCGCGTCGTTCGCCGCGGTGAGCGTGAGATGCCCCATCTTTCGGCCGGGACGCGCTTCGCGCTTGCCGTAGAGATGCAGGTGCGCGCCGGGCAAAGCCAGCACGCGCGCCCAGGGCGGCTCGATCGCCGGGCCCGTGCCACCGGCGGACCACAGGTCGCCGAGCAGATTGAGCATCACCGCCGGCGAATGCAGGCGCGGCGCGACCAGCGGTGCGCTGGTCATGGCGCGAACCTGCAGCTCGAACTGCGACAGGTCGCAGGCATCAATGCTGTAGTGGCCGGAGTTGTGCGGTCGCGGCGCCATCTCGTTGGCGACGAGCGCGTCGCCGGCGAGAACGAAGAACTCGACGCAGAGCACGCCGACGTAGCCGATAGCCTCGGCGATGCGCCGTGCCAGCGCCACCGCCTGCGCCGCGGTGGCCGGGCCGACCGCCCGCGCCGGCACGCGGGTGACGGCGAGGATGCCGTCGCGGTGCAGGTTTTCCTGCACCGGCAGGGCGACGAACTCGCCGCCGACACTGCGCGCAACGATGACGCTGATCTCGGCCATCAGCGGCAATCGCTTCTCGAGCACGCAGGCGACACCGCCCAGCTCGGCGAAGGCGCGCGCAAGGCCGGCGCGGTCGGTGACGCTGCGCTGGCCCTTGCCGTCGTAGCCGAGCCGTGCTGTCTTGAGAATGCCGGGCAACAGGTCCGCCGCGACGGCGTCGAGGTCGGCCGGGCCATCGAGCACGGCGTGCGGCGCGCAGGCGACGCCGGCGCGAACGAAGGCCGCCTTCTCGGCGGCGCGGTCCTGGCAGACGACGACGGCCGCCGCATCGGGTGCGACCGGCCGCGTCCGGCCCAGCGTGCGCAAGGCCTCGGCGGGAACGTTCTCGAACTCGGTCGTGATCGCAGCGCAGGTGGCGGCGAGCCGGGCCAGGGCTTCGGCGTCGAGATAGCCAGCGCGAAGGTGCTCGTCGGCGACGGCGCCGGCGGGGCTCGTCGCATCGGGGTCGAGCACGGCGACGCGGTAGCCGCTCTTCTGCGCCGCGTGCGCGAACATCCGCCCGAGCTGGCCGCCGCCGACGACGCCGAGCGTCGCGCCCGGCGCGATGAACGGCGTCACTTCAGGTCGGCCGACATCGCCCGTGCCGCATCCGTCTGCCTGGCGCGAAACGCCTCGAGCTTCGTGCGCAACACGGGGTCGTCGTTGGCGAGCATGGCGACGACGAACAGCGCCGCGTTGCTTGCGCCGGCGCTGCCGATGGCGAAGGTGGCGACCGGGATGCCGCGCGGCATCTGCACGATCGAATACAGCGAGTCGATGCCCTGCAGCTGCTTGCTCGCCACCGGCACGCCGAGCACCGGCACGGTCGTCTTGGCGGCCAGCATGCCGGGCAGGTGTGCGGCACCGCCGGCGCCGGCGATGATCGCCTTCAGGCCGCGCGCGGCGGCGCCTTCGGCGTAGGCGAACATGTCGTCGGGCATGCGGTGCGCCGAGACGACGCGCGACTCATGGGCGATGCCGAACTCGGCGAGAATCTCGGTGGCGGCGCTCAGGGTTTCCCAGTCGCTGCTGGAGCCCATGACCACGCCGACGACCGCGGGGGCGCTGCTCACTGCGACGCTTTCCGATGGCTGGGGGATGACTTGAATTGTAGGCGGCACGCCGTCAACTGCAGGCCTCGCCGCTCCGCCCGTCCAACGATCCATTTCCCGAGCCTTTGCCATGCAGGACATCACGCACCAGAACTTCGAAGCCGAGCTCGTCAACGCCTCGCTCGCCCAGCCGGTGCTGCTCGACATCTGGGCCGAGTGGTGCGGTCCCTGCAAGGCGCTCGGCCCGGTCCTCGAGAAGCTCGAGGTCGACTATGCGGGCCGCTTCAAGCTGGTCAAGCTCGACGCCGACGCCGAGCCCGAGATCGCGCAACAGCTTTCGCAGATGTTCGGCGTGCGCAGCATTCCGTTCTGCGTGCTCTTCAAGGGCGGCCAGCCGGCCGACGGCTTCGTCGGCGCGCTGCCCGAAGCCGAGGTGAAGAAGTTCCTCGACAAGCACGTGCCGAGCGCCGACGAGCAGGCCGCGCAGGAAGACATGCTCGAGGCCGAGGAGCTGCTCGCCGAAGGCGACAGCGACGCCGCCATCGACCGTCTGCAGGCGGCCGTCGCCACCAACCCGGCCAACGAAACCGCCCGCTTCGACTATCTGCGCGCCCTGCTCACGGCCGGCCGCGTCGACGACGCGCGCAAAGCCTTCGATCCGGTCGCCGGCAGCATGGCCCCCGATGCGAGGCTGGTCGCCGCCGGTCACTGGCTGGCGGCGATGGAAGCAGCGCCGGCCTTGCGGCCGCGCGACACGCTCGCCGGTGCGCTGGAAGCGAACAAGCGCGACTTCGACGCCCGCTTCGAGCTCGCGCAATCGCATTTCGCGAAGAGCGAGTTCACGGAGGCGATGGACCAGCTGCTCGAGATCGTGATGCGCGACAAGGCCTGGAAAGACGGCCTGGCGCGCAAGACCTACGTCGCCATCCTCGAGATGATGAGCAAGCCACCGCAAAAAGCGAAGGCCGATGCCGCGGCGCCGAAGGGCACGCTCGAGGTCGCCGGCAAGATGGCGACCGCGCCCGGCGATCCTGTCGTCGACGCCTATCGGCGCAAGCTGAGCATGGCGCTGTTCTAGACGAGCCCTGCTGTCATCCTGAACGAAGTGAAGGATCTCGGCAGTCGAGCTCCTTCGCTGGCGCTCAGGATGACATTGCGCCCATCAGAATGTCTGCGACCGCCCGGTAGGCGCTCGCCGTCCGGGCGATGACCTCGGCCGGCAGCACCGGCGCTGGCGCCCGCTTGTTCCACGGCTGGCCGTCGATGCGCACGCTCTCCAGCCAGTCGCGCACGAACTGCTTGTCGAAGCTCGGCGGGTTGGATCCCTCGACGTAGCGATCGGCCGGCCAGAAGCGCGAGGAGTCGGGCGTCAGCACCTCGTCCATCAAGGTCAGCGTGCCCGCGTCGTCGAGGCCGAACTCGAACTTGGTGTCGGCGATGATGATGCCCTTGGCCAGCGCGATCTTCGCCGCCTCGCCGTAGAGCCGGATCGCGGTGTCGCGAACGCGCGCGGCGAGCTCGGCGCCGATCGTGTTTTCGGCCCGCGCGAAGTCGATGTTCTCGTCGTGGTCGCCCATCTCGGCCTTGGTCGCCGGCGTGAAGATCGGCGCCGGCAGCTTCGAGGCGTTGCGCAGCCCCGGCGGCAGCGGCACGCCGCAAACGCTGCCGCTCTGCTGGTATTCCTTCCAGCCGCTGCCCGCCAGGTAGCCGCGCACGACGGCCTCGATCGGCAGCGGCTTGAGCTTTTTCACCAGCATCGAGCGGCCGCCCACCTGCGCGCGCTCGTCGTCGGCGACGACCGATTCCGGGTCGTCGCCGGTCAGGTGATTGGGAACGACGTGCCCGAGCTTGGCGAACCACCAGAGCGCCGTCTGCGTCAGCACGCGGCCCTTGCCCGGGATGGGCTCGGTCATGACGACGTCGAAGGCGCTCAAGCGGTCGCTCGCCACCATCAGCATGCGGTCGCTGCCGACCGCATAGTTCTCGCGCACCTTGCCGCGCGCGAGCAGCGGCAGCGAGTGCAAGCGGCTTTCGTAGAGGGCGGCTACACCCGGCGCGGCCTCCGCGCCCATCAAACGACGGTCTGCGCCAGCTCGCCCTGCGCGTAGCGCCTGGCGACCTGGGTCAGCGACTGCGCCGCGATCTTGCCGGCCTGGCCCTCGCAGCCGAACTGCAGGTAGCGCTCGCGGCAGATCTGCTTCGCCGCTGCGCGCGCCGGCTTCAGGAAGTCGCGCGGGTCGAACTTCTCCGGGTTCTCGACCAGGTACTTGCGCACCGCCGAGGTCATCGCCAGGCGGATGTCGGTGTCGATGTTGATCTTGCGCACGCCGTGCTTGATCGCCTCCTGGATCTCCTCGACCGGCACGCCGTAGGTCTCTTTCAGGCTGCCGCCGTACTGGCGGATCACCGCGAGCAGGTCTTGCGGCACGCTGGAGGAGCCGTGCATCACGAGGTGCGTGTTCGGGATGCGGCGATGAATCTCCTTGATGCGCTCGATGGCCAGGATGTCGCCGGTGGGCTTCCTCGTGAACTTGTAGGCGCCATGGCTGGTGCCGATGGCGATGGCCAGCGCGTCGAGCTGGGTGCGCTTGACGAAGTCGGCCGCCTGCTCGGGGTCGGTGAGCAGTTGCGCGCGGGTCATCGTCGCTTCGGTGCCGTGGCCGTCTTCCTTGTCGCCGCGCATCGTCTCGAGCGAGCCGAGGCAGCCGAGCTCGCCCTCGACCGTGACGCCGCGCGCATGCGCCATGTCGACGACCTTCCTGGTCACGTCGACGTTGTAGTCGTATGACGCGATCGACTTGCCGTCGGCCTCGAGCGAGCCGTCCATCATCACCGACGAGAAGCCAAGGTCGATGGCGCTCTGACACACCGCCGGGCTCTGGCCGTGGTCCTGGTGCATGACCAGCGGCACCTTCGGCCACGACTCGAGCGCGGCCTCGATGAGGTGCTTGATGAAGGGCTCGCCGGCGTACTTGCGGGCGCCGGCGCTGGCCTGCAGGATGACCGGCGCGCCGACCTCGTCGGCGGCGCTCATCACCGCCTGCACCTGCTCCAGGTTGTTGACGTTGAAAGCCGGAATGCCGTAACCATGGGTAGCTGCATGGTCCAGCAGTTCGCGCATCGAGACAAGTGCCATTTTTTATATCCTTCTAAAAGTTGGTAACTACCTGGTAACTATTTACCGATGACCTGAATTTTATCCGTTGCCCAAAAAGCACCGAGGCTACATTCCGCCGGGTCGCCGCAAGCCTGGAGGCACTAACTTACCCGGCAGATTTTCAGCA